>CAQFKO010000014.1 GCA_948787875.1 uncultured Eubacteriales bacterium | reverse complement strand
AGCAGATACGAAAGTAGGGCTTAGTGATCCGGCGGTAGAGAATGGAATTGCCGTCGCTTATCGGATAAAAGTTACCTCGGGGATAACAGGCTGATCTTATCCAAGCGTACACAGCGACGATAAGGTTTGGCACCTCGATGTCGGCTCGTCATATCCTGGGGCTGAAGTTGGTCCCAAGGGTTCGGCTGTTCGCCGATTAAAATGGCACGCGAGCTGGGTTCAGAACGTCGTGAGACAGTTCGGTCCCTATCCATCATGGGCGTAAGATATTTGAGAGGATCTGCTCCTAGTACGCAAGGACCAGAGTGGACGCACCTACTGTGCATCGGTTGTCTTGCCAAAGGCATAGCCGAGTAGCGGAGTGCGGGAAAGATAAGCGCTGAAAGCATATAAGCGCGAAACTTGCCTCAAGATAAGATATCTCATATCATAAGATAGTAAGACCCCTTGTAGACGACAAGGTTGATAGGCCACATGTGTAAGCACGTATATATAAAGGTGTTCAGCTGAGTGGTACTAATAGGTCGAGGGCTTTATCACAATTATTGTGAAATAATACGATTGCGAAAACTTTTTTCGTAAACGCGTGATAAGGTCATATAATATACAAAAACTGATTTTCAATTAATATGCAGTTGCCAATGTGCGATTGTTATTGACAAACATAAACCATTATGTTAAAATGTCAATGTTACATAGATAATACCATTCTTAATTGAATGTTATTATACAATTACGGTGACCATACCGCAAAGGCCCACCTGTTCTCATTCCGAACACAGAAGTTAAGCTTTGCAGGGTCGAAAGTACTTGCTTGGAGACGAGCCGGGAGGATAGATCGTTGCCGTTTTCAATTAAAGATATCACTATTTCGGTGATATCTTTTCTTTTTGCTATATAATTTTTTCAAAAATTATCGATATTGACAATTCTTCTTATTGTGGTATAATGGTTATCTTACCATAAATGCTTGGAGGGAATTTATGTTAAAAAGTTTTTTTAGGAAAAATAAAGAAAAAGAGAATGTGACTGAGGTTTTAAATCCAAATATGTATATAGGATTGCCGGGCGTTTTTGCTATGACACAGAAAGAAGATTTTGAGAGGGGTTTTGCTGATAAGCTCAAATACAATTATTTTTTGGAAATTGGTAAAAAGTTGATTTATTCAGAAAGGCTTGATGTGTGGAATTCATTAATAAATATTATGTCGGTGCTTCACTATAAATCGGTTGAAGAAGCTTTGCAAATAATGCTTAATATTGAAAACCACGGAATAGAATATGCTGCACACCATGTTAATGATTTCAGCCAATTTTCACTTGAACTTGTGCTTAATTTTTCCAAAAAAGGACCTGAATTTTTTGATTTATTCAAAGATGTTTTAAAAACTTATAAACGCAAAAATAATGGATTTTCATATGTTTCTGGCCGTGCAATTGAAAAAGAAATTTTGGGCAAGGTAAACAAACTCAAACTTTTGAATAACAAATTTTCGGAAAAAACTGAAAAACTTTCGGCACCTAATGTTATAGAAATTAATGCTTAAACACTCTTAGCTGGGAGTGTTTTTAATTTGTTTATAATTTGCTTGACTTTGTTATCGTTAAAATTTTAAAATTAATTTGTAATAAATAAAATAGAGGGAAGTATGGGTACTGAAATTTCTGACGAAATTGTAAAAGTCGAAGCTCTGAAAAAAACTTTTACACTTTCAAAAAAACAACAAAAAATTGAAAAAACCTCTGCAACAAAAAAGGTTGCCGTTAACGAACTTTCTTTTGTTGCAAAAAGGGGCGAAATTTATGGACTGCTTGGTCCTAACGGTGCGGGAAAAACCACCACTTTAAGAATTTTATCTACACTTATCAAGCCAGATGGCGGTGATGCTTTTGTTTGTGGGCATTCGGTTGTTCGTGAGCCTCAAAGCGTTAGAGATAAAATCGGTTTTATGACAAGTGAGCTTAAACTAGACGGTTTTTTTACGCCTGATTATTTGTTTGATTTTTTCGGCAAGATGCATGGGGTTGACAATGAAACTTTAAAAGCAAGAAAGGCAGAGCTTTTTTCAAAGTTTGGAATTGATAGGTTTGCTGAGGTAAGAGTAAAAGACCTTTCTACGGGAATGAAACAAAAAGTTTCTTTGGTTATTTCTATTGTTCATAATCCCGATGTTGTAATTTTTGACGAGCCTACAAATGGTTTGGATGTTCTTACTGCAAAGGTGGTAACCGACTTTTTGCAAGAGCTTAAAACAATGGGAAAAAGTGTGATATTATCAACACATATATTTTCTTTGGTGGAAAAACTTTGCGACCGTGTGGGAATTATTATAGATGGAAAAACGGTTGCTAACGGAACTTTAAAAGAGATTTGCGGAAAGACTTCTCTTGAAGAAAAATTCTTTGAAATCTACAAAAATATTAAGGGGGAAGAGGTATGAAACTTTCTGCACTCATGAAGAAAGAGTTTCACAGATTTTTTCATGATTTTAGATTAATTATAACTATGGTTTTGCCCGGAATTTTAATTTATATAATTTATTCGCTTATGGGCGGAGTTATGAACTCTTCAAATCCTGCCGATTTTCATTATAAAGTTTATGTTTCGGGACAGTCACAAGCTACTGAAATTATAAAGTTGGCTGCGGGTGAAGGTAAACTCGAATATATTTATGTTTCCGACATAGAATCGGCAAAGCAAGAAGTTAAAGACGGAAAAGTTACTGCCTTAATGGTTTTTTCGGAAAACTTTGACGAAGAAATAGACAACTATTCTCCCGAAAGTGAACTTGGTAAGCCAAGTGTAAAAATTTATTATCGTTCGGGCAATGAAGAAAGTTTTGCTTTTTATAACATTGCCACCACTGTTTTGGATTCTTTTAAAAACAAATTCGAAATCAATGCAAACGCAAACGAAAGGTTTGATTATTCTGAAACAAGTGATATGGCAAAATCTATCATGAGCGGAATTTTACCGTTTATTGTTGTGATAATGATTTTTTCGTCTTGCATGAGCATTACGCTTGAATCGCTTGCGGGAGAAAAAGAAAGGGGAACTCTTGCAACAATTCTTGCCACTTCTGTAAAACGCCGTGATATTGCACTTGGAAAAATTCTTCCATTATCTTGCATTTCCGCAATTGGTGCGGCATCAAGCTTTTTGGGAATAGTTTTATCAATGCCAAAACTTATCGGAACAACCGTCGAAAATTTTGTGGGCGGATTTGGATTTTCAAGCTATTTATTGCTGTTATTATTGATAGTAAGTATTGTTCCGCTTATTGTGGCTTTGATTTCTATTGTTTCAACATACGCAAGGTCGGTAAAAGAGGCTTCTGCATACACAAGTGTGCTTATGGTGTTTGTTATGGTTTTGTCACTTGTATCGTCTTTTGTTCCAAAGATAGGGGATTGGGTTATTGCTATTCCGATTATTAACACGGTTTACACAATGCAAAATATTTTGATGCTTAACATTTCTGTTTGGCAGTGTTTGGTTGCAATAGGCTTAAATATTGTTTATACAGGGCTTTTGGTTTTTGCGATTTCAAAGATGTTGTCTAGTGAAAAAATTATGTTTGGAACATAACATTTAAAAAACTTTCTTTAAAATTTTTCAAAAAAACTTATTTTATTATCAAATTCATTTAAGTTGTCTATCCAAAAATCTTAACGCATTCTTAAATAAATGTATATAATAGATAAATACATTTTTTAAGGAGGCGGAAATGGAAGTCGAAGAATTTAATCAGCTTATGGAGCTTAAAGCGTTTGACGCAAAGTGTTATGAACGGGCAATGCTTGAACTTGTTGCCGAAGGAAAAGAAATAAGTCCACAAAATATGCTTGCCAAGTTTGAGGAGTATGATATTGAGGCGGCGGCATCGATTTTTGGAAACAAAGAGCTTGATCAGATGCAAAAAGAAGCCTCAACAAGGCAAAATGGATAATTTAAAAATCTGCACAGTGGTGCAGGTTTTTATTTTGCAAAAAAACAGATATTGATTTTTTAGCGATTTTGTTTTATAATAATAAAAAGCATATAAGTAAGTTTAAATAGGAAATATGATTATGAACTTTAACAGATATTTAAGAGAATTTAAAAAATCAAATAAAAGAGTAGAAGATGTTATTTGTGTTGATAATGTTGTTTATAAGGTTGTTGAAAGGTTGATTGAATCGGAGAGTTTGCAAAGATTGCCTTTGATTGTTAAGCCATATAAAGACTCTAAGGGCTTTTTGATTTTTGAGCAGGTATTAAAAAAAATGAGTTCCAAAATTTTTGATACTGTTCAAAGGTTGGAAGATAATGTTTTCTATGTTCAATTTTCTGGTGAAGAAAAAGATTTTAAAGGTGTTTATATTATTGACGAATACAGTGAAGTTTTTTTAAGCCCTTCTGATTATGAACTTTTAGTAAAATCAAGTGGTGCATTCAAAAAAATGTGTGATAATTCTTCCTACAAAACTCACATATCTGCTAAGGGGCCAAAACAGTTTGGCGAATAAAAAAATTACGGAATTTTCCGTAATTTTTTATTTTCTTATTAAATTATTATTTTGGTTGATAGGTGCAACAAAGTGGACACTTTCGCTCGTCTCCGACTCCGCAGGTTTGAACGGTTATGCCGTTTGCAGTGCAAATATAATTTGTGTTAAAAATGCAATTTGCTTTGCAATCAACTTCTATGTTCTTTCTCATTGGCGGTTGACCCACTTTTTCAACCTCGCCAACTTCTGCTTCGTTTGACGGCGCATAAGTTTTGCAAGTGGTATCTTTTCTTACATCGACATTTTCGGCTGTGCAGTTGCAGTTTTTGTTGTGAATGCACCCTGTTCTTTTACATTTTAAATCAAACATATATATCTCCTTTATTTATTGTTATTATGTGCAGTTTATTGGCATTTTAATCATGTTGACAAATTTGATTTGCGGGCTTATAATAAAAAAGTAAGGAGAATATTATGAAAGTAATTTTGACAAAAGATGTTAAGGCGCAAGGAAAAAAAGGCGACGAAATTAATGTCAGTGACGGTTATGCAAATAACTATCTGTTTAAAAACGGATTGGCTGTTCCCGCAAATCAAGCAAATGTTAATATTAATAACAAGATTAAGGCAGAAGAGGCAAAGAAGATTGCACAAGAAACTGCCGAAGCAAAAGCGATTGCGGACAAACTTAAAAATGTTGAACTTGAATTTAAAATAGAAGTGGGCGCAAACGGAAAAGCCTTTGGCTCAATTTCTGGCAAAGAAATATCGGAAGAATTGGCTAGCCTTGGTTACAGCATAGATAAAAAGAATATTGAATTAAAACAGACTATAAAATGTGAAGGCACCTATGAAGTGGTTGCTAAGCTTTATAAGGGCGTAAGTGCAAAGCTTAAAGTTAATGTAGTTGCCAAGTAAATTTAATAAAAATATTGCCACCAAAACAGGTGGTTTTTTTGTGACTTAAATTTATTTGGGTTTTGATTTTATGTGTTATTAAACCCTCAATTTTAATTATTTTAGTCAAAAAGTTATTATTCTAACCCATAAAAATATTCTTAAAAATAATTTAAATTTTTTTAAAATTTCTCTTGACACGAACCCGTGTGTATAGTATACTACTTATGTTACGAATTTTGGGTGGGGGATAAGTATGCCCCTTTGAATAATTCAAAAAGTAAGAAAGTGCAAATATTTTTATAATTGTAACTCTGAAATATGAATGGTTGCCCAAACAAAAGGGTTGAAGCTGAAGGTTACTTAACTCTGAAAGATAACTTCGGCTGACAATAGTCTTGGCATCGACCAAGGCGACAAGTGTGCTTGTTTGCCAAAGCTGAGTAACACAGTAATAAGCAGAACTTGGTAAATCTAACTTGGAGGAAAAATATGGCAGTACAAAAAATGAGAATTAAATTAAAGGCATACGACCACAATCTTGTTGACCAAAGTGCAGCTAGAATTGTGGAAACGGTTAAAAAGTCCGGTGCAAAATATTCTGGACCAATTCCAATGCCAACAGAAAAAGAAGTAATCACAATACTTCGTGCGGTTCACAAATATAAGGATAGTCGTGAACAGTTTGAAATGAGAACCTACAAAAGGCTCATAGATATTTACAATCCATCTGCAAAAATGGTTGACTCACTTATGAAGATTGAGCTTCCAGCAGGCGTAGATATCTCAATTAAATTATAATAGGACACAGGAGGAGAATAAAGTACTATGAAAAATGCAATTCTTGGCAAAAAAATCGGTATGTCACAAATCTTCACTGAAACCGGTGTTGTTATTCCTGTGACTGTTGTAGAAGCAGGCCCTTGCTATGTTTCACAAATCAAAACTGAGGCTGTTGATGGTTATAATGCAGTTCAACTTGCGTTTATGGATACCAAAGATTCAAGGCTCACAAAACCTGCACTCGGTCATCTTAAAAAGGCCGGTGTGACAGCAAAAAAATATTTAAAAGAATTCAAAATTTCTGCTGAGGGTCTTGCCCTTGGCGGTGAAATCAAATGTGATGTGTTTACCGCAGGCGACAAAGTTGATGTTTCTGGTTACACAAAAGGTCATGGTTTCTCAGGCAACATTCAAAGATGGAATGCAAGCCGTCAACCTATGACTCACGGTACAGGCCCTGTTCACAGATCGCCTGGTTCGCTTTCAGCAAACTCAACACCATCAAGGGTTTTCAAAAACCACAAATTACCTGGTGATTGGGGCGATGAAAAAGTAACAATTCAAAATCTTGAAATTGCAAAAGTCGATGCAGACAGAAATCTAATCTTGATTAAGGGTGCAATTCCGGGGGCAAAAGGCTCTGTGGTAACAATTTGCAGCGCTATCAAGGCTTAGACTAGGGGGACATTATGCAGACAAAAGTTTATAATTTAGAAGGAACAGAGGTTGGCAAACTTACACTTGATGACGGAGTGTTCAAACTTCCATATAACGAAGCACTCATTCACCAAGCAGTAGTAACCTTCCTTGCAAATCAAAGACAAGGCACAAAGAGCACACTTACTCGTGCTGAGGTTGCCGGCGGTGGAAAGAAGCCTTGGAGACAAAAAGGTACAGGTCGTGCTAGACAAGGTTCTATTCGTTCACCACAATGGATTCATGGTGGCGTGGTATTTGCACCAAAGCCTCGTGACTACGAAAAGAAAATGACAAAGCAAATGAAGAAAGGAGCATTTTTAAGTGCACTTTCTGCAATGGCATCAGAAGGTTGCATCACAGTTGTTGAAACACTTGATGTTGAACCAAAAACAAAATTTGCCGCAAAAGTTTTAGAAGCATTAAAACTTAATAGAAGAGTTACTGTTGTAACTGATGGGGTTAATGAAAACGCTCTTAGAGCTTTCTCTAACTTGCCTGATGTTAATGTTACAACTGCAAATCTTCTTAACACTTATGAGCTTGTTGTTTCTGACCATTTGCTTATCAGCAAAGATGCAATCAAAAAGTTAGAGGAGGTTAACAAATAATGACTGCTTATGACGTTATTATAAGACCTATTATCTCTGAAAAGAGCCTTTCTGAAATCGGAAACAAAAAATATTATTTTGAAGTTGCAAAAAAGGCAACAAAACCTCAAATCAAAAAGGCAGTAGAGGAAATTTTTAAGGTTAAAGTTGAAAGTGTAAACACAGCAAATGTTTACGGAAAAATAAAAAGACAAGGAAGAACCGAGGGCTTGACAGGTAATTACAAAAAAGCTATTGTTCAGCTTTCAAGCGACAGCAAGTCAATTGAATTCTTCGACAGCTTGTCATAATCGGATAAGGAGAAAGTAGAGTTATGGCAATTAAAAAATCAAATCCAACAAGCGCAGGACAAAGATTTAGAGCAACTGCCTCTTTTGAAGAGATTACAGCGAAGGCTCCTGAAAAATCCTTGCTTGAAAAGAAGAAAAAAACAGGTGGTAGAAACTCTTATGGAAGAATTACTGTTCGTCACATAGGTGGTGGAAACCGTCAAAAATACCGTATTATTGATTTCAAAAGAAACAAAGACGGTGTTCCTGCAAAAGTTGCAAGCATTGAATATGATCCAAACAGATCAGCTTACATTGCTTTGCTTCATTATGCAGATGGTGAAAAAAGATATATTTTGGCTCCTGTTGGACTTTGCGTTGGCGACACAGTTATGAGTGGCGAAAATGCGGAAATCAAAGCAGGTAACACATTATCATTAAAACATATTCCGGTTGGTTCGGTTGTTCACAATATTGAATTCAATCCGGGCAGAGGCGGAAAAATCGCAAGAAGTGCCGGAATCAGTGCACAATTTATGGCTCTTGAAGGTGGCTATGCTACATTAAGAATGCCATCAGGCGAAATGCGTAAAGTTCCTGAGGCTTGCCGTGCAACAATTGGTCAAGTTGGCAACATCGAACATGAAATCACTTCAATCGGAAAAGCCGGTGTTAAAAGACACATGGGTGTTCGTCCAACAGTTCGTGGTTCTGCCATGAACCCTGTTGATCACCCACACGGTGGTGGTGAAGGTCGTGCTCCGGTTGGTCACGCAGGTCCTATGACTCCATGGGGCAAACCAGCTCTTGGTTACAAGACCAGAAAAAAGAAAAGTCGTACAAACAAACTTATGGTTAAACGTATTAATTAGGAGACGAAAAGATGAGTAGGTCAGTCAAAAAAGGCCCTTTTGTTGAAAAGAGTCTTATGAAGAAAATAGAAGCTATGAACGCATCTAACGAAAAGCACGTTATAAAAACATGGTCAAGATCATCTACCATTGTTCCAGACATGGTTGGTCACACAATCGGTGTTTATGATGGAAGAAAGCATATTCCTGTTTATATCACTGCTGAGATGGTTTCATACAAACTTGGTGAATTTGCACCAACAAGAACTTACAAAGGCCACGCAGGCGTTAAGTCTTTGAAGGGAGGTAAATAATGGCTACAAGACAAAAGCTTAGAGCAGAAAAAAACAAACAAGAAAAAGACAGACGTCCAAGAGCTGTCGCTAAAAATCTTGGCGTATCTCCTTCAAAAGTAAGAGTGGTTCTTAACATTATTCGTGGAAGAGATTACACAGAAGCCGTTGCAATCCTCAAAAATATGCCAAATGTTGGCGCTGAATATTCAGTTAAAGTTCTTGAGAGTGCAGGCGCAAACGCCGAGAACAATCTTGGAATGAACAAAGCAAACTTATATGTTGCAGAAGCTTATGCTGACGGTGCGGCAACTCTTAAAAGATTTCAACCTGTTAGCAAGGGCAGAGCACATTCTATCAAAAAAAGAACAAGCCACATAACTATTGTGCTTGACGAGAAAAAGGCTTAGGACGAAAGGAGGAATTATGGGACAAAAAGTTAATCCACACGGTCTTCGTGTAGGTATCAACAAGAGCTGGGACAGCAATTGGATTGCTGACAAAAAGCATGTTGCAGCTTACATTTTAGAAGATAACAAAATTCGTGAATTTGTTGAAAACAATTACAAAAATTGTGGAATTTCAAAAGTTGTTATTGAAAGAAATAACGACACAAAAGTTATGGTTTCACTCAGCACTTCTCGTCCAGGTATGGTTATTGGTCAAAAAGGTGCAGGCGTTGAAGCTATGAAAAAGGCACTTTCAAAAGTTGCCTCAGGCAAAGAAGTTTTTATCAATGTTGTTGAAGTTAAAGCTCCGGACCTTGATGCACAACTTGTTGCCGAATCTATTGCAACTGCGCTTGACCAAAGAGTTGTTTGCAGAAGAGCAATGAAACAAGCAATCGCAAGATGTCAAAAAGCAGGTGTTAAAGGTATAAAAGTTATGGTTTCAGGTCGTATTAATAACGCCGAAATCGCAAGAAGTGAAACTCTTCACTTTGGTTCAATACCTCTTCAAACACTTAGAGCTGATATTGATTATGGTTTTGCAGAATCTGGAATTTACGGCAAACTTGGCGTAAAAGTTTGGATTTATAAAGGTGAAATCCTTGGCAAAGTTAATCTTGCAAAAAACACTCAGGGAGGTAAAGACTAATGTTGATGCCAAAAAGAGTTAAAAGAAGAAAGGTTCAAAGAGGCAGAATGACCGGAAAGGCTACCCGTGGCAATACTTTGGCATACGGAGAGTTTGGTCTTCAAGCTACTGAACCATGCTGGATTACATCAAATCAACTTGAATCTGGTCGTATCGCGATCAACCGTTGCTTCCAAAGAGGCGGAAAAGTTTGGATAGATGTTTTCCCAGATAAACCAATATCAAAAAAACCTGCTGACACTCGTATGGGTAGTGGTAAAGGTTCTCCAGAATATTGGGTAGCAGTTGTTAAACCGGGCAGAGTTATTTTTGAAGTTAAAGGTCCATCAAAAGAACTTTCAATCAAAGCTTTAAAAAGAGCTCAATATAAACTTCCTTGCAGAACAAAGATTATTGCCAGAGAGGAAGTGGCTGCTCCTGTAACTGCAACAAAGGAGGCTGAATAATGAAAAATACAGAAATTATATCACTCACTGACAAAGAACTTGCTGAAAAACTTGCAAGCTTAAAGTCAGAACTTTTCAATCTTAGATTTGCACATGCAGGCGGTAGTTTGGAAAACAGTATGCAACTTCAAGTTTGCAAAAGAAACATTGCAAGAGTTAAAACTGTAATGCGTCAACGCGAACTTGGAATTAGCAAAGCTCCAGAAACAGTAGCTGAAAAAAAGTCAACAAAAAAATCTGCAAAAGTCGATGCAGAAGTTAAAGGTTAAGGTGAACTATGGCAGAAAAAATAGTAAGAAATGAAAGAAAAACAAGAATTGGCGAAGTTGTTAGCAATAAGATGGACAAAACTATTGTTGTGCTTCTTAAAACAAAAGTTCTTCACCCAATTTATGGAAAAACACTTAATCATTCAACAAAAGTTAAGGCTGATGATCCAGAAAATCAATGCGATATTGGTGACAGAGTAGAAATTGCCGAAACAAGACCACTTAGCAAAGATAAAAGATGGCGTTTAGTTAGAATTGTTGAAAAAGTTAAATAATGTAAAAGGAGAAAGCGATTATGATACAACCACAAACCAGATTAAGAGTAGCCGACAATTCGGGTGCAAAAGAAATTATGTGCTTTCACATTGTTGGTGGTTCAGTTGTTAAAACTGCTAACATCGGCGACATTATTAAAGCTTCTGTAAAGTCTGCACAACCCGGTGCTAACATAAAAAAAGGTGATGTTGTTACCGCAGTTATTGTTAGAACTACAAAAGGTGTGCGCAGAGAAGACGGCAGTTATATCAAATTTGATGATAACGCAGCTGTTATTATTAACGGTGAGGGTGCACCAAAAGGCACTCGTATATTTGGACCGGTAGCTCGTGAGCTTCGTGCAAATCCAAAATTTATGAAAATTATTTCACTTGCACCAGAGGTTTTATAGGAGGAAATTATGAAAGTAAACATAAAATCAGGCGATACCGTCTATGTTAATTCCGGAAAAGACTCTGGCAAACAAGGAAAGGTACTCGCAGTTAATAGAAGCAAAAACGGGGCAAGAGTCGTTGTTGAGGGTGTTAATATTGTAACAAAAGCAAAAAAGGCTAGAACCGCTCAGGAAAAAAGCGAACTTGTTAAAGTTGAAGCAGCAATTGATATTTCTAATGTTAATATTGTTTGCTCAGCTTGTGGCAAGCCAACCCGTATTCGTCACCAAATTAATGGCGATAAAAAATCAAGAATTTGCGCAAAATGTGGCGCTATTCTAGACAGCAAATTTTCAGCTGTGACAAAAACAAAAAAAGCTGCTAAATCTGAAACAAAAACAGAGGAAGCATCAAAAGAAACTAAGGCAGAAGCAAAAGCAAAAACTTCAACTTCTGCAACTGAAAAAAAGTCGAAAACAACAAAGTCAGCACCTGCAGCAGAAAAGGCAACAAAAACAGCAACAGCTAAAAAGCCAAGCACTGCAAGGGCATCTCAAAGAGGAGTGTAGACTATGGCAAAAACAACAAAAACAGGCATCAGACTTAAAGATAAATACCTTGAAGAAGTTGTTCCTGCAATGCTTAAACAATTTGGTTATAAAAACATCAATGAAGTTCCAAAGATTGAAAAAATCGTTCTTTCTATGGGCCTTGGAGCAGAAAAGGACAATTCAAAAAGTTTTGGTATAGCAGTAGATGAACTTGCATCTATTTCAGGTCAAAAGCCTGTTGTAACTACTGCAAAAAAATCTGTTGCAAACTTCAAACTTCGTGAAGGTCAAAAGATTGGTGCAAAAGTCACTCTTCGTGGTCAAAGAATGTACGAATTTTTAGACAGACTTATTGCTATTGCTCTTCCAAAAGTTCGTGATTTTAGAGGCATTGATGCTACCACAGGTTTTGATGGCAGAGGCAACTATTCTTATGGCATCAAAGAGCAACTTATTTTCCCAGAAATCATTTATGATAAGATTGAGAAGATCAGAGGCTTTGACATTAACTTTGTCACAACCGCAAAAACTGATGACGAGGCAAGAGCCCTTTTGAAATTAATGGGTATGCCTTTCAAAGCGTAATGGAAAATAGGGAAGCGAGGAGAAAAAGATGGCAAAAAAATCAATGATAAACAAACAACAGGGTCCACAAAAATACAAAACTCGTGAGTATACAAGATGCTCACTTTGTGGAAGACCTCACTCAGTTCTTAAAAAATATGGCATTTGCCGTATCTGTTTCAGAGAACTTGCATACAAAGGTCAAATTCCTGGCGTAAAGAAATCAAGCTGGTAATAAGGAGGAAAGGAAATGGTAAATGATTCAATAGCAGATATGCTTACAAGAATTCGTAATGCGCAAACCGCTAATCATGAAAGTGTTGTTATTGAGACCTCTTCAATGAAGAAATCAATAGCTCAAATTTTGCTTGATGAAGGTTACATTGCAGCATTTGAAGAAGTTGAAAATGGCAAATTTAAAAATCTTGTTATCACCTTAAAGTATGTTGGCAAAAACCAAAAGGTTATTACCGGTCTAAAACGTATTTCAAAACCTGGAAGAAGAATTTATGCTAGTTGTGAGGATCTTCCAAAGGTTCTTGGCGGACTTGGAATAGTAATTGTTTCAACTTCAAAAGGTGTTATGACTGACAGAGAGGCAAGAAAACTAAATATCGGTGGCGAAGTTCTCGCCTATGTATGGTAAGGAGGATAAAGGTATGAGTCGTATTGGAAAAGAGCCTATTGTTCTCCCAGCAGGAGTCACAGTTGATGTTTCTGCTGATAACCTTGTAACTGTAACCGGTGCAAAAGGAAAACTTGAACAACAAGTTACAGGAAATGTTAGTGTAACAAGAATAGAACATGAAGGCAAACAAGCACTTTTATTGGTGGCAAATGATAACGCTGCCGACACAAATGCAAAGCATGGTTTATATCGTGCACTTATTGCAAACATGGTAACCGGTGTTTCTGCGGGCTTTACAAAGTCTGTAAGTATCAGCGGTGTAGGTTACAAAGTAGCCGTTCAGGGCAACAAAATTGTTCTTAATATCGGATTTTCACACCCTGTTAATGTTGAAATTCCACAAGGCTTAACAGTTACTTGTCCATCAGCAACCGAAATGGTTATTGCTGGTATTAGCAAAGAAAAAGTTGGACAATTTGCAGCTGACATTAAAGCAATCAAAAAAGTCGAACCATATCATGGATATGGAATCTACTACACAAACGAACATGTGCGTAGAAAAGAAATCAAGAAAACCTCATCTGGCAAAAAGTAAGGAGCTAAGTTATGTTTAAAAAGTTAGATAAAAATGAAGTTAGAAAAGCAAAACATGCCAGAATCAGACATACTCTCAAAGGCACAGCTGAAAGGCCAAGACTTTGCGTTTATCGTTCAACAGGTATGATTTATGCACAAATTATTGATGATGTAGCCGGAAAAACACTTTGCGCTGCTTCAAGCAAAGATAAAGCTTTGGAAGCTGCTTTAAAAGGCAAAACCAAAGTTGAGCAAGCTGTCGAAGTAGGAAAAGCAATCGGAGCAAAAGCTATTAAGCTTAAAATCAAAAAAGTCGTTTTTGACCGTAGTGGATATATTTACACAGGTCGTGTGCAGAGCTTAGCAGAAGGTGCAAGATCTGCCGGTCTTGAATTCTAGGGGGAAATATGGCAGAAGTTGAAGAAGTTAAAGTTGAGGGCGAAGTTGTTGAAACAGCACCCGTAGACGAAAAATCAAATAAAAGAGATTTCTCTAACAAGTCAAACGGAAAAAGACCTCGCAGAAATGACCACGCTCGTGAAAAAGTATCTGACGGACTTGAAAAGAGAATGATCAACCTTAATGCTATTTCAAAAGTAACAAAGGGTGGAAAAACTCTTCGTTATGATGCATTGATGGTTGTTGGTGACAAAAATGGCAAAGTAGGCATTGGTCTTGCTAAGGCTCTTGATGTTACTATGGCTATTGAAAAAGCAACACTTGTTGCTAAAAAGAATATGATTAATGTTTGCATTAGCGGAACAACAATTCCACATGACATCATTGGAAAATTCGGCACTACAAAAGTTATTATGATGCCAGCCAAAGAAGGTAAAGGTATCATTGCTGGTGGTGCGGTTCGTGATGTTGTTGAACTTGCAGGCATTAAAGATATCACAACAAAACTTTATGGTTCAAACAATCCTGTAAACTGCGTAAAAGCAGCTTTTGAGGGTCTTAAAGCTATGAGAACGGCAGAACAAATTGCTGCACTTCGTGGCAAAACCGTAGAGGAAATTAGGTAGGAGGGTGGCACAGATGGCAGAAACAAAGAAAACAACAACAGCAAAAGCTGGAACAACAAAAACAACTGCTTCAAAAGCAGAAACAGCAAAAACCGCTACCCCAAAGGTTGCAGCAACAAAAACCGCTGCTCCAAAAGCTACTCAAAAAACAACAGCTCCAAAAGCTGTTGAAACAAAATCAGTTGAAGCTGCAAAAGTTGAAACCACTGTTAAGGTTGAAACAAAGGCTGCTCCAAAAGCAGAAAAGAAAACTGCGGAAAAACTTATTAAGGTAACACTTGTAAAAAGTTCTTCTGGCAGACTTGTAAAGCAACAAAGAACTCTTGAAGCTTTGGGTCTTGGCAAACTTCACTCTTCTCATGTTGTTCCTGATAACAAGGCAACAAGAGGAATGATTTTTGTTGTTAAACACTTAGTTTCGGTTGAAGAAGTAAAATAAGGAGAAAAGTAGCATGAAAATTAATGAATTATCACCAGCAGCAGGCTCAACCACAGCTAGCAAAAGACTTGGTCGCGGAATCGGAAGCGGTCTTGGAAAAACTAGCGGAAAAGGTCACAAGGGTCAAAACGCTCGTAGTGGTGGCGGAGTTAGAGCTGGCTTTGAAGGTGGTCAAATGCCACTTATTCGTCAATTGCCAAAAATTGGCTTTACAAACAACTTCAGAAAGGTTTATACTACAATTAATGTAGGTGAGCTTGAAGTATTGGAAGCTGGCACAACAGCTAATGCTGAACTTCTTAAAACAAAAGGTATCATTTCAAAAATCGAGCCTTATGGTTTAAAAGTTCTTGGCAATGGCAATCTCACAAAATCTTTAAATGTTCAAGCTGCAAAGTTTACTGATGGCGCAGCTAAAAAAATTACCGCAGCTGGCGGAACTATTGAGGTAAAATAATGTTCAAAACTCTGAAAGACGCGTTAAAAAATCGCGAGTTACGAAAGAGTATAATAATCACATTATTGCTTTTGCTTGTTTATAGGCTTGGTTGTTATTTGCCAACCCCGGGTTTAAGCAGTGACCTTTATGCAGATTTAATGGAGAGTAACAACGGAATTTCCGGAGTGCTTTCTCTTCTTAATGCAGTCACAGGAAGTGCACTTTCTAATGCTGCTATCTTTGCACTTGGTGTAACGCCTTATATCAATGCGTCAATCATTGTGCAACTTTTGGCAGTGGCAATTCCTCCATTAGAGAGAATGTCAAAAGAAGGCGACGAAGGCAGAAACAAACTTAACCTTGTTACAAAAATTGTAGCATTGGTTCTTGCTCTTGCACAAGGGCTTGGAATTGTTTTAGGTCTTGGCAATAACTATATACAACCAATCTTTGGAGAAAATTTAAAATGGCTTACGAGTGCAATGGTTATCGTGCTTTTAATGGCTGGAACTTGCTTCACAATGTGGCTTGGTGACAAAATCACAGAACAAGGCGTGGGCAATGGTTTGTCGCTCATTATCTTTATTGGTATCATTGCAACTGCTGCACAATCTATTGTTAACGCAATTGCAAACATTGCAAACAGCCTTAGCTTCCTTTGGGAACTTATTGGCTTCTTGGTTCTTGTTTTAATTGTTTTCTTCTTGATTGTGTTTGTAGACATGGCAGAGCGCAGAATTAATGTGCAATATGCAAAACAAATTAAGGGAAGAAAAATGTATGGCGGTCAATCTTCATACATTCCTATGAAAGTAAATGCAAGCGGTGTTATGCCTATTATCTTTGCATCAGCAATTATTACGCTTCCAACACTTATAATGTCACTTTGCGGACTTACCGCAGAGAGCAACGGATTTACAAAATTTTGGTTCAATTATCTTGGAACAGGCTCAATTGTTTATAGCATATTCACAGCACTGCTGATATTGTTCTTTGCATATTTCTATGCACAGATACAATTCAATCCATCAGATGTAAGCTTAAATATTCAACAACATGGTGGATTTATTCCGGGTATCAGACCAGGAAAGCCAACCACAGATTATTTAAGAAGAGTTTCACACAGAATAACTCTTTTCGGAGCAATATTCTTGGCATTTATTGCACTTGTTCCGTCAGTGGTATTCTCTGCAATTCTCGGAACTTCACAAGGTCTGTTAAACTCATTTACCGCAACAGGTATGCTTATTATAGTAAGTGTTGCAATTGAATTTAAAGACCAACTTGAAGCTCAGCTTATGATGAAGAGGCATAAAAATATCTTATAATTACTGCTAGTTAATTTATTTAAGGAGTAAATTATGAAATTTTTAATGTTTGGTGCACCAATGGCAGGCAAGGGCACACTTGCAAATATGTTAAATGAAAAATACTCTATTCCTACTGTTTCTATGGGAGATATTTTAAGAGAAAGTATCGCTCGTGGCGACAAGGAAGGAGTGCTTGCAAAATCTTATATGGATAAGGGCGTAATGGTTCCAACCGAAGTTGTTTGCGCAATGATCAAAAACAGATTAGCTCAACCTGACGTTGCAAAGGGCTTCATTTTAGATGGATTTCCACGCACCCCTGATCAACTTGATATTTTTGTTAAAGAAAATATCACAGACATTGATGTTGTTGTAAATTTGGAAGTTCCTTATGAAAGACTTCTTGAAAGAGTTGTCGGCAGAAGAACTTGCAAAGATTGCGGATATATCTATAATACAGGCTGGAATTTGGGCTATGAAATTTGCCCAAAATGTGGCGGTGAATGGGGAATTCGCAGTGACGATAACGAAGAAACTTATAAAAAGCGTTATGATGTTTATATCAGCGACACATTACCTATTTTGGATTACTTTAAAGGTCTTGGCAAAGTTGTAACCGTTCAAGGTGGGGCAGAGCCAGAACAAAGCTATCAAAATATGCTTGAAGCCTTTAAGGCAAGCGGTATTAGCGGACTTGAACAATTTAATGCATAAATATTAATGATTTTATGAGAGCTGTCGAAGAAATTCGGCACTCTCAGAAAAGTTGTTAAATAAGAGTTTTTAAAAACTCAAAAAAGCAGATTTGGAGGAAAACAAATTTGAGTAAAGATGATGTAATTGAAACAGAGGGCGTAGTTGTTGAAGCAATGCCGGGTGCATCTTTTAAAGTAAAGATTGCAGGCGGACATATTGTTACAGCATATTTGTCAGGAAAACTCTGGAAAAATTTCATTCGTGTTTATGAGGGTGATACTGTTAAACTTGAAATAAGCCCTTATGACCTTACTCGTGGCAGAATAATCTGGCGCAGTAAGTAAACATAAATAGCAGCAAATAAATTCGAGGAGAAAAACAATGAAAGTTAGACCTAGCGTAAAACCTATGTGTGATGGGTGCAAAGTTATAAAGAGAGAAGGAAAAGTAAGAGTCATTTGTAGCAAAAATCCTAAGCATAAACAAGTTCAGGGTTAGTTTTCTCTTTGGTTTTGTTTATGGAAGATGGCGTTTGGGCGAGCGTAGGCGTAGCCCCGCGCTTTAAAATCAAATTTCATCTTTCATACACAAAACTATCACGCAAAAAACAACGCTTTGAAGCGGCATTAAAAGAAATTTTAATTTCAAGGCGAAAAGGGCAAAAGCTTCTCCACAAGCAAAAGCCCAAAAATAAATAAAAAATCTAAAACAAAATTATCTTTGGAGGATAAAATGGCACGTATTGGTGGTGTAGATTTACCAAATGAAAAGAGAGTTGAAATTGGCCTTACCTATATTTACGGTATTGGCAGAGTAACCTCTAACAAAGTCTTAGAAGCAACGGGCATAGACCCAAACACAAGAGTTAAAGACTTAAATGAAGAACAAATCGGAAAGATTCGTGAGTACATGGATAAGAACCTTACAACAGAAGGTGAACTTAGAAGAGTTGTAAACATGAACATCAAGGCCCTTCAAGAAATTAAGAGCTATCGTGGTCTTAGACACAAAGCTGGGCTTCCTGTTCGTGGACAAAACACAAAATCTAATGCTAGAACAAGAAAAGGCCCAAAAAAGATTGCCAGCAAATCTAAAAAGCAAATGCCGGCAAAGGGCAAGAAATAGTTTTAAGGAAGGATAAGTAAATGGCAGATAAAAAAACAACAAAGAAAACTACGACTAAAAAGCGTAAGATTACAACTAGCGTAGACAAGGGCAGAGTATATATTCAGTCATCTTTCAACAATACTATTGTAACAATAACAGATGCTCAGGGCAACGCACTCGCTGCTTGTTCTGCTGGTGCACTTGGCTATAAAGGAAGCAAGAAAAGCACTCCGTTTGCAGCTGGTCAAGCCGCAGAAAAGGCAGCAAAACTTGCAAAAGATTATGGTCTAAAATCAGTCGAAGTATATGTAAAAGGACCAGGCAATGGCAGAGAGGCCGCTGTTAGATCACTTGCAGCAGCAGAGCTTGAAGTTACCATGATTAGGGACGTTTCACCTATCCCACACAATGGTTGCCGTCCACCTAAACCAAGAAGAATTTAATATAGGAGAAAACAATGGCAAAATATGTAAATGCAGATTGCAGATTATGTAGAAGAGAAGGAACAAAACTTTTCCTTAAAGGCGAAAGATGCACATCTAAAAAGTGCGCTATTGACAAACGCACAGGTGCTCCTGGTGTTCACCCGGTAACAAGAAAGAAACCAAGTGAATATCAACTTCAGCTTCGTGAAAAACAAAAAGTTAAAAGAGCTTATGGATTATTAGAAAAACAATTCAGAGGATATTATGAAAAGGCTGCTAAAACAAGAGGCAAAACCGGTGAAGTTATGCTTAGTCTCTTAGAGCGCAGACTTGATAACGTTTGTTACAGACTTGGACTTGGTGCAAGTCGTGACCAAGCAAGACAAATTGTTAACCACACACACATTTTGGTTAATGGCAAAAGAGTTAACATTCCATCTTATGAAGTTAAGGTTGGTGATGTAATTTCTGTTAAAGAAAAAAGTGCAAACAGTCCACTTTTTGCCAGCATAAAAGAATCAAGAGTTATTGTGCCAAAATGGCTTGAATTTGAGCCTGCAAAACTCACAGGCAAGGTTGTTGCACTTCCAGCTAGGGAAGATATTGATTTAACAATCGCAGAACATCTTATTATCGAACTTTACTCTAAATAATAAAATTTAATTGGGGGAGCAAATATGTTAGAAATTGAAAAACCTAGAATTGAATGTGTGGAAGAAAAGGGCGGCACTTATGCAAGATTTGTTGTTGAGCCATTAGAGCGTGGCTTTGGCGTAACAATTGGAAATGCACTTAGACGCATACTCCTTTCAAGCCTTCCGGGTTCAGCCGTGAAAAATATCAGAATAGCTGGTGTTGACCATGAGTTTATGGCACTTAAAGGTGCAAAAGAGGACGTTACCGAAATTGTCCTAAACATGAAAGGTCTTGCTGTAAAAATTGACAGCGAAGACAAAAACTTCAAAAAATCATTAAAGTTAAAAGCACAGGGACCATGCGTGGTAACAGCCGGAGACATTGTTGATGACGATGAAGTTCAAATTATGAACAAAAATATGTATATCTGCACATTAGAGGCAGATGGCGAGCTTGATATGGATATCTTGGTTGGCGTTGGCAGAGGCTATGTTCCTGCTGATAAAAACAAAGATATGAGTCTTCCTATTGGTTATATTGCTATTGACAGCATGTATACACCTGTAAGAAGAGCAAGCTACACCGTAGAAAATACTCGTGTAGGTCAAAACACAGACTTTGACAAACTTACATTAGAAGTAACAACAAATGGCACTGTTTCAGCAAAAGAAGTTGTAAGTTTATCAGGCAAACTCATGAATGAATATAATAATTTGTTTATTGAGCTTGTTGAAAACATGGCTAATTCTTCAATACTTGTTAGCCGTGAAGAAGATAAGGTTCACAAACTTTTGGTTATGAGCGTTGAAGATATGGATTTATCTGTTCGTTCTTACAATTGCTTAAAACGTGCCGGAATCAACACTGTTGAAGATTTAATCAAAAAATCAGAATATGATATGCTTAAAGTGAAAAACCTTGGAAGAAAGTCACTTGACGAGGTTATTCACAAACTTGAAAGTCTGGGTCTTGGGCTCAAGACAAATGAAGATTAAGGAGAAAATGTATGGACACAAGAAAATTAGGAAAACCAACCGACCAACGTCTTGCAATGCTTTCAAACTTGGCATCAGACCTACTTTGGTATGGCCATATTGAAACAACTTTTGATCGTGCAAAAGAAACAGCTAGATATGCTGAAAAAGTTTTAACTCTTGCAATCAACACATACGAAGATGTAGTTTCTTCTGAAAAGAAAACTACTGATGCTTCTGGCAAGGAAAAAACTGTAACAGTTTCAAAAGATGGCGTCAAAAAGCTTGCCGCAAGAAGAAGAATTATTGCTCTTCTTGAAGACAGACAAATTTGCAGACAAAAAGGCGAAAAGGCTGCGGCTTTCAAAGCAAGACAAACCGATATTGATATGCCACTTGTTGAAAAAATCTTTGATGAACTTGCACCAAAATACGCTGACCGTGCAAAAGAAGTAGGTCAAGGCGGAGGCTACACAAGAGTTATCAAAACAAGCGTTCGTCGTGGTGACAATGCTCAAATGGCTATCGTTGAACTTATTTAAGTTTATTTTAAAATATTCGCTTTATTGCGTTTTAAAAAATCTCACACAAACTTTGCGTGAGTTTTTTTATTGCACTAATTTATTTGTGGCAAATAATTTTATATATAACATAACCTATAATTGTGGTTATTTATTAAGATTGACAAATTATAGAATTGTGGTATAATAATTGTTGGGAGTGTAATATATGAATTACGATATTGAATTAGAGATAAGAGAAATGCCAAAGCAGTTAGATCCAAAATTGAATGGCAAAGCATACTTTCAAGATAAAGAAAAAGATTTGTGGATTTTTTCTGATAAAATGCCAAACAACAGTTTTGGTCAAGAAATTGCGCAGTTTGTGATAACAAATAATTATGGGGAAGTTTTGGGCAAAGAAGTGTTTACGCAAAGTCAATTTGGAAGTCTTCCTATGTGGGCAAATTATTATGGTCGTGCAGCAACTATTATTAATGGAAATATTCTTAAAGAGCCTTCTTTAATTTTGCATATTCCGATTAAGTTTTTCGGAAAGAATGGCGTTCCTGATCAAAGTATGCTTGAAGATTTATTAACAGTTACCTACCTGAACAAAATGACTGTGGAAGATAATGCATTGGTTCGTCAAAAAATCAGAGACGAGTATTATACTAAGCAATCAACTTTAAGAGCGGTTTGCCATGCTTATCCAACTTATAATATTGATGTGTTAGCAGGAGGCGTTAGCGGAAAGTCTGAATCAGACGGCGGTGAGCCACAACCACAATAAAAGTATAAAAAAACACCGAATTATTCGGTGCTTTTTTTTATTTAAATTTAGCCAAGAAGCATTACAGAAAATCCGCAAAAGACTACTAGGGAAATTATATCTATAATTGTTGTGATAAATGGACTTGCAACTACTGCTGGGTCAAGCCTGCATTTTTTTGCAATTATCGGCAAAATAGAGCCGATTATTTTTGCAATACAAATTGTTACAAAGAGTGCCAAAGACACAACTATCGAAATTTTTATGGTATAATCATAGCCGAAAATAAGGTTGTCTATCAAAAGCAGTTTTGCAAAGCAAGTGATTGCAAGCACAAAGGCAACAATAACAGAAATTCTTATTTCTTTCCAAATAACTTTAAAGGTGTCTTTAAAAGTAACTTCATTTGTTGCAAGTGATTGAATAAGCGTTACAGAGGCCTGACTGCCTGCATTTCCGCCCGTTCCCATAAGCATAGGAATACAAGCAAAAAGTAGTGGGCTAAGGCTGTTAAGTGTTGCCTCATAAACATTGATAATCAGTCCTGTAAAGGTAGCTGACAAAAGAAGTAACAAAAGCCAAGGTACTCTGTTTGCAAAAATTCTGAACACATTTGTTTGAAGATAAGGTTTTGTTGTTGGTGTAATAGCCGCCATTTTGCTTATATCCTCAGATGCCTCTTCTTGAATAACGTCAACGGCGTCGTCAATTGTTACAATACCGTTAATGCGGTTTTCGCTGTCTACTATCGGAATGGCAAGAAGGTCATATTTTGAAAGCAATTGAGAAACCTCTTCTTTGTCTGTGTGGGTGTGTGCGGAAATTATGTTTTCTTGCATAAAGTCGCCGATTTTTTCCTTTGGTTCATGAATAATAAGGTCACGGGCAGACACAATTCCCAAAAGCTTTTTTTGGTCGTCTGTAACATAAAGCGAATAAATGGTTTCTTTGTCAAGAGCTTGCTTTCTTATTTTTTTCATTGCCTCTTCGCAAGTCATTTTTTCTCTTAAAGAAATATATTCGGGCGTCATAATGCTTCCCGCACTGTCTTTTGGAAAACCCAAAAGCTTGTTAATCATGTCTCTTGTTTCACTTCCTGCAAGCCTTAAAATTCTGACAACAAGACTTGAAGGCATCTCTTCAATAATATCAAGAGTGTCGTCCACAAACAATTCGTTTAAAATGCTTGAAAGCTCTTTATCGGTAAATGCTTTAACCAAAATTTCTTGCATTTTGCTGTCCATTTCAACAAAGGTTTCACTTGCAAGGTCTTTTGGCAGAAGTCTGAATAATACTATTGCCTTGTTTTCGTCAAGGTCATTTAAAACTTCCGCAATATCAACAGGCTCCATTTCGGACAAAAGAGGTTTGAGTTTTGCAAAATTTTTGCCCTCGATTTCTTCAAGAATTTTAACAAGTTTTTCATGTCTTGTGTCAACTTCGGCTTTTAATAACACCTCATTTAAGACTTCTTCGTTAAGGCTGTCTTCGCCATCATTATCCAAAATTTCTTCGGAAATAGGTTGAAATTCAATGCTGCTAATATTGTCGGTCAAATATCTTTGCAGTTCAACAGATAATTTCACAAATGCCTTTGCGGCAACTTCTTCGGGCAGTTTGGGAAAGATTTCACACAAAATGTCAAGCTTAAAATTTTCAAGAGCCAAAACAACTTCTTCAAGTTTTTCGTCTTCAATAACGGTTTCAAGTTCTTTAAAGTTTTCTGCTTTATAAAGGTCATAGATTTGTTTTGAAAGCTTGTTTTTGCCTTTAAAAACTTCGGAAACCTTTTTTTCTGTCATAAGTGTTCCTCCCAAACAAAAATTCACCTGCTTGATTTGGTGAATAGTGTGATTTAATCTTTTTGCAAACCCGATTTTTGATTTTTGTTTCGCAAAAAAAGTATATAAATTAATTATAAAGTTATCATTATTGTATGTCAACCCTTTTTTATTTGTGTTTTTATTGCAAATAGCGTTATAATAAATTTAGGTGGAATATGAATTTTATAGAAACAATTTATAACAAACTGCTTCAAATGAAGAAGCAAACATTCACATTAGACGAGGTTGCGGACTATACCGGACTAAAACACGGCTTTGACCGCAAAACTCTAAGCAAAACCTTGCAGACTTTAATAAAGCAAGGTAAGCTTAAACAAATAAAAGGAGATAGATACGCTTTTGCGGAAATAAGACCGGTTTATAAATGTACGCTTCTTGGCACAAGCAAGGACTATGCTTTTGCTCGTGCATTAAACGGAGAAACCGAAAAAGATATTTTTATTTCCGAGGCAAACTTAAATGATGCTTGTCACGGCGATACGGTTTTGGTAGAAGTTGGACTTTCGGGAAAAGAAAGAAAATACAAAAGAAATATGCCTGTTGTTGCAAGTGGCAGACAAGAGGGCAGAGTGGTGGAAATTGTTGAGCGTGGCTACAAATTTGTTGTGGGCATAATGTCAATAAATCCAAGAGGCATTGCAACGGTTATTCCGGACGACCGCAGATTTTCGGATAGCGTTTTTGTTGACAGCAAAGATACCATGGGCGCAGAAAACAATACCAAAGTTGTGTTAGAGATTTTGGATTATCCGTCAAACATAAAAATGGCAAGAGGAAAAGTTATCGAAATTCTCGGTGACCCAAGTGATGCAAGGGTTACCACACTTTCAATCATTCGCTCTTTTGGCTTGTTTGAAGAGTTTCCCGACGATGTTGTTGAAGAAGCAAAAAAGGTTGCAATACCTATTTCGGAAGACGATTGCAGTGGCAGAAAAGATTATCGTGACCGACTTATTATAACAATTGATGGTGACGATGCAAAAGACTTTGACGACGCTATTTCCCTTGAAAAGAAAGGCGAAAACTACCTTTTGGGCGTTTATATTGCAGATGTGTCACATTATGTTCGAGAAGGCTCAAAACTCGACGAAGAGGCGTTTAAAAGAGGCACATCGGTGTATTTTCCCGATCATGTTCTTCCAATGCTTCCTGAGTCACTTTCTAACGGAATTTGTTCGCTTAACCCAAACGAAGACAGGTTTTCGCTTGCGGTTGAAATGACAATAAATTCGGCAGGAAAAGTGTTGGACTATGAAATTCATAAGGGAATAATCAAAAGCAGTTTCAGAATGACTTATAACAAGGTTACAAAAATTTTAAACGGCGACAAACAGCTTTGCAAGGAATATGAAAAAATTGTTCCAATGCTTGGCTTAATGAGTGAACTTGCAAAGATTTTGATTACTCGAAGAAATAATGCGGGCCAACTTGATTTTGATATTCCTGAGCCTGAAATAATTTTAAACAAAGACGGCACAGTAAAAGATATTCGTCGCAAACCGCGCAATATTTCTGATAGAGTTATTGAGCAGTTTATGGTGCTTACAAATGAGGTTGTTGCAAGACACTTTAATCACATGGGCGTTCCATTTGTTTATCGTGTTCACGAAACCCCTATGCTTGCAAAGCTTCAAAAATTTAGAGCCTTTGCATCAAGCCTTGGCTTAAAGTTTACCCAAAGCGGAAAAATTCCAAGTCCAAAAGATTTTCAAGTTTTGCTTTCAAAAAGCGAGGGACAAGATTATTCGGTTGCACTTTCTAAGGTAATGCTCAGAAGTATGCAAAAGGCAAGATACGAAACCGAAAACTTGGGGCATTTTGGATTGGCGCTTTCTGACTATTGTCACTTTACATCTCCAATCAGAAGATATCCTGACCTTACTATTCACAGAATAATTTCAGAAATTGTCGGTGGAAATATGTCTGACAAAAAGCTTAGGAAATATGAGGAATTTGTGGTAAATTCCGCTGAGCGAAGCAGCACAACCGAAAGGCAGGCAGAGGAAGCCGAGCGAACAGTAGATGCACAAAAAGCCACCGAGTTTATGTCGGGCAAAATCGGCGAAGAATATGAGGGAACAATCTCAGGCGTAACCGAACGAGGAATTTATGTTGAACTAGACAACACCATTGAAGGTTTTGTATCAACCGAGCGAATGCCAAAAGGCGTTTATGAATTTGATGAGGGAAGATATATGCTAAAAGGTGTTGGCAAAACTTTCAAAATCGGTCAAAGAGTAAAAATAAAAGTTGCAGCCACAGACATTGTGCTTCGTCACATAGAC
This sequence comes from uncultured Eubacteriales bacterium, assembly GCA_948787875.1. Lineage (GTDB taxonomy): Bacteria > Bacillota > Clostridia > Christensenellales > UBA1242 > RGIG1681. The sequence goes on along the minus strand of CAQFKO010000014.1, from coordinate 1,331 downwards.
TTTGACCTTATTGATTGATTTCAAAATAAAAACACTGCCATTTTGGCAGTGTTTTTTGAAATCTTCGATTTTAAAATTTTTCCATATTATTTAATGCATTCAAATTTGCCAAATCTTGTTTCAACTTATCTTCGTGTTCAATGTTTATCATACCTTTTGCAATATCAATCAGTGCTGATGCATTTGGCTCGGTTGCGTTAAAATAAATTGTGGTTTCATGAACTTTGTCTTTTAATTCATTTAATTTTTCTTCACTAAGTCCTTTTTTGGCGAGCTTGTCAAATATGATTTTGTTTTCCTCAGAACTGTTTACTTTTTCTTTTTTGCTTTTCAAACCAAACAAATATTTTTTTCCGTTATAGCAAACAATATGTAGCGTTTTGTCGTCAAAAATATTTTTGTGTGATTTTAAATAGGTGTCAATTGCTTCAAGTCTTTTGCTTTCAATTTGCTTATTTGTGTATAAATGCAATTTATAATAACTGTCTAGTTTGTGAACTTTTACCGAATAATTTTTAAGGTCAAAATCTTTCATAACGGCAAGATTTTCAACAAAGTTTACGGTTTTTGCATCTCCTTGATCCTTTGCTTCGGCATATTTAAGAGCCAGCTTGTTGGTTAAACAATTAAGCAAATCTCTGGCAACGGAAAATTCTTGCGAATTGATTTTGTCTTTTTGAATTTGTGACAAGTTTTCCGCTGAGGCATTTTCAATCGGAAGAATAGGAAAGTCTTCCGAAAGCACACGGTTAATGTTGTTAGCTTTAATAGACGTGCTGTTAATAATATCGATGTGCAAAATAATTGGCGAATTTGAAACACTAGCTTCATCGACAACATTAACAAAATACATTAAAAGATTATCAGATATATCAACGCCCGCGGACTTGTCATCGTTAATCAACAAATTTAAATTTTTAACAGCCATATTTATTCTCCTTTTTGACCGCCTTTTTTATTATTTGATAAGTTATCATAAGCATACTTTTTTCCAGCTAGTGCACAGATATTTACAAAGTCAATATCACAGTCAATTGTTACATCATTAATATTTAAAATTGCTTCATTAAATTGATCTTTAAAAGGTTGCATAGTATTAACAATATTAAGATTGCACAAAATTTTTATGGCATCATTTGCAAATTTAGAATATTGAATTTCATATTCTCTGTAAGTTCTTGCAAACATTTGAATAATAGTGGAGGTTAAAATGTTGGAATAAAAATCCAGATTTCGATTGACTTTTTCAACAGGCCACTCTTTTATTTTTTTAAGCGCATATTCAGGGCTTCCGTTGTTAATAAAGTTCTGAATTTTTTGTTGTTTAACAG
>CAQFKO010000013.1 GCA_948787875.1 uncultured Eubacteriales bacterium | reverse complement strand
AATAAAAAACCCTAATGGGCTTATCACACAAAAATTTTTAAAATACAAAAAGGAGAAAATATGAAGAGTAAAGAATATGTAAATAATCATGATTTTGGCTATGGACAAATTGAAGAACAAAATTATATAAACAAACTAAAACTCAGAAACAAAGAAGATATAAAAGAATATGTTTTGAATGTTTTAGATAATATTTTTGATTTTGAATCACAAAAGCTAATACCTAAACTAATTTTATTTAATGACACTTTGATAATTGAATTAATCAACTTATAAAAAAAGCCAAACGAAATTGTTTGGCTTTTTTTGTTTTAAATTAATCTTCTTTGTTGTCTGATTGCTTTTGGCTTCGCGAAACCGACAAAACCAGCCTCATTATTCTGTTGTCTTCTACTTTGTCAATCGTAAAGGTTAGGTCTGCAATCATTTCTATATAATTATTCTTTTCGTCTAAAACATCGTCTATTGCTGTGATTGAAACGGTTTTGCCTTTTTCTGGAATAGCCTCTAAAAGCTCATATACCATTCCGCCAACCGACGAATAATTTGTTTCAGGCAAATGCTCTATCTTTAAATATTCAAACAAATCTTCAATAGAAACATCGGGGTCAACGCTGAACTTGTTATCTTTTAATTTAATTATAGGTTCGCCTTCGCTAATATCATGCTCGTCATAAATTTCACCGAAAAGCAATTCAATTGCGTCCTCTAAGGTTACAAGTCCCGTTGTTCCGCCAAACTCGTCAACCACAATCGCCATGTGTTTTTGCTCTTTTTGCATAAGCTTAATAAGCTCGTCAACTTTCATGTTGTCGGTAACTCTGATAGGCTTTATCAAAATTTGCTTTAAATTGAATTTTGCACTTTTTACATCGGCAAACAAAAGGTCTTTGTAATTTAAAATTCCGATAATGTCGTCTTTGTCTTCTCCAAAAACAGGAATTCTTGAAAACTTATATTTGTCATGAACTTCTTTTATGTCTTCAAAGCTGGCAGATAGTGGCAAGGCTATCATATCTACCCTTGGCACACAAATATCATAAACCGTTTTTTCGGAAATATCTATCGCGCCGTGAATTATGTTTGCGTTTTCGCTGTCGATTGTGCCTTGATCTTCAAGTCTGTCAACAATGGTTTCAAACTCGTCTTCTGTTATTTTTTGTTCTTCTTTTTTCTTTAAAACAATTTTTTGAAGACCATAAAACGGCATTGCTATTACAAAAATAATTTTCATAAATGCATAAATTGCGGCAGAAAATTTCAAAACAAATTTTTCGGGATTGTGTTTTGCATAACCCTTTGGCAAAATTTCACCGAAAATAAGAATTATGATTGTCATTATTACAGTGTTTACCAAATTTGAAATGGTTGGATTAACAATAAATTTTGAAAACAAGTATGCACAAATAGTTGTATTTGCAATATTTGTCAGGTTATTTCCTACCAAAAAGCAGACAAGTGCAAAGTCATAGTGATCGCAAATATATTGTGCTCTTCTTGCACCCTTAACCTTTTGTTCGGCAAAACTTTTTATATGAAGAGTGTTAACAGATGAAAATGCAGTTTCGCTCGCTGAAAAAAATGCAGACAGCACAATTAAAAGCACAATTGCCACAATTGAAATCGCATCAGTTACCGCAAACTGCTGGGCAAGCATTAATGTCGAGGGATAAACCATAAATTTTTATTTCTCCTGATAAAAAATATAATAATGTTATTATACAACCACTTTATGATTTTGTAAATAGAATTATTTTGACTTTGTCTAAAATTGTTTTTAAAATTTTAAAAATATTTAAAAAATTATATAAAATTTTATTGCAATTAAAAATTGACAAACACATAAAAGTTTTTTAAACTTAATTTGAGGATAATTATGGAAAATTTACAAAATATTATCAGTAGCATAAAAGCCAAGTCGCAAATTTGCGGAATTGCTTCTGACCAAGTGAATCTTGCAAAAGATTTAGTTAGCGGAAAATGCAAAGACAAAAGTCTGTTTGTTTGCGAGGGGCTTTGGGCGTCTGACAAACTTATTCAAAAAAACTTTGAAATACCTTTATTTTTGATTTCTTCCGAAAGGCTGGAAGGTTGCAATGACAAAAACGAACTCGAACAAATTTTGAGACTTGCAAAATTTGCAAAACAAACCTTTATAATTTCACAAAAGGCTTGCAAAAAAATCAGCGACCGAGATGGCGAAGACGAATATTTTGTTGTTGTAAAGTCAAAAAGTTTTGGATTTTCAGACCTTGAAGCTTTGATTAAAAACAAACAAGATATTTTGGCAATAATAACCGACGGCTTGGAGCAACCCGGAAATATAGGTGCTATTCTTAGGTCTTTTGACTGCGCGGGGGGCGACTTTGCCATTATTACCAATGCAAAAGCAAAACTTAATAATTCAAGACTAATTAGAGCTAGCCTTGGTGCAAGTTTTATGCTTCCTTGCATTCAAGCAGAAATAAATGAGGTTCAAGAGTGGCTGGTTAAAAATAATTTCAGATGTGTTGTAACTGACCTTTCGTCTAAAAAAAGTTACAGAGAAGTTAGCCACAAAGGAAGAATCGCAATCGTTGCGGGCAACGAACATACAGGAATTTCTGCCTCTTGGAGAACACTTAAAAATGCCGAACCGGTTATTATTCCGATGCTTGGAAGTTGCGAATCATTAAATGTTGGATTTGCGTCTACTTTGGTGGCTTATGAAATTGGACTTAAAAAATTTGAAGAAAAATCAAAATAAAATAAAGGAAGTATTTTTTATGGATATTAATCAAAAAGCAATCAATTACTTAAAGTCTATTACCGCCGAAACAATTTCTAACGCAAAGTCAGGACACACGGGTTCGGCTATTGGAGCAAGCTCGATTTTATTTGCTCTTTTTAAAGACCATTTGAGATTTAGCACTCAAAAAAAACAATGCCCTGTTCGTGACCGCTTTGTGCTTTCCGCAGGGCACGCAAGTGCACTTTTATATTCTTGCTTACACCTGTTTGGCTTTGATATTTCTGTTGAAGATTTAAAAAGTTTCAGAACTTGCGGGTCAAAAACTCCGGGTCACCCCGAATATAATGTTGTTCCCGCAGTGGAAACCACAACGGGTCCACTCGGTCAAGGTATTGCCAATGCGGTGGGCATGGCAATTGCCGAAAGTATGTTGTGCGAAAGATTCGGAAAAGAGTTGGTATCTAATTATACATATTGCTATGCGGGCGACGGATGCTTGATGGAGGGCGTGGGCATGGAGGCTTGTTCTCTTGCAGGGGCTCTTAAACTAAACAAACTAATTCTTTTATATGACAGCAACAACATAACCATTGACGGAAACACAAACATTGCAACTGTTGACGATATGGGCAAAAAATTTGAAGCAATGGGCTGGCGTGTTATTTTTGTTAAAAACGGAAACGAATATAAAGATTGCACAAAAGCAATTGCCGCCGCAAAAAAAAGCGACAAACCTGTTATTGTTATTTTTAAAACAGTTATCGGACTTGGAACAAAAAAAGCAGGCACTAACGCAGTGCACGCATATCCTCTTCCAAAAGAAGAACTAGCCGAGTTTAAAACCGCACTTGGCGTTGAAGGCAGTTTCTATGTTCCTGACGAGATTTATGATTATTGTAGAATTTCAAAAACAAAAAATGAACAATTAAATAGTGCCTACAACAATTTGATAAATAACTTAAAAGTGCAAAATTCTGAAAAATATAAAGAATTTTTTGCATATTTTAAGCAAAAAAACATAAATTATGCAAAAATTTTAAGCACTCTTGTTTCTGACGGAGAAATGGCAGGTCGCGATGCCTGTGGAAAAGTATTGAACGAAATTTCAAAAATTCAAAACAATTTTGTGGGCGGAACAGCCGACCTTGCACCTTCAACAAAAGCGTATATTAATGACGGCGGAGACTTTTCTGAAAATAACAGATTGGGCAAAAATATTCACTTTGGAATTCGCGAGCATGCAATGGGCGCGGTTGCAAACGGAATAGCACTATATAGTGATCTATATGTTTTTGACAGCACATTTTTGGCGTTTTCAAACTATATGCTTCCTCCGCTTAAAATGCGTGCAATGATGAACGCACCCGTGCTTTCTGTGTTTACTCACGACAGCATTGATATAGGCGAAGACGGACCAACTCATCAACCTATTGAGCAACTCGGTCAACTAAGGCAAATTGTGGGGCTTAATGTTATAAGACCTGCAACCTTTTCCGAAATGGTTGCCGCTTACAAAATTTTTGTAGAAACAAAAACACCTACTGTAATTGTTGCAACCAAATCAAAAATAAAAGAACTAGAAAATTCTTCAATAGAATCCGCAGAGCATGGCGGATATGCTATTTTTGAAACAAAAACAAGTCCTAAGATAGAAATTTTTGCAACAGGTCGCGAAGTTGCTTTGGCAATCGAAGTTGCAAAACTTTTGGAAAGCGAGGGTGCAAGGGTTATCTCTGTTCCTTGCGAAAAACTTTTTGACAGTCAACCTGATTCTTACAAAAAAACCGTTAGGCTAAAATCTTCAAAATTAAAAGTTGCAATTGAGGCTTCTTGTGATTATGTTTGGCATAAATATGTGGGAGAAAACGGACTTATTTTTGGCGTGACAGATTATCAAACAAGTGGCAACGGAAATGAAGTGTATTTTAATGCCGGTTTTGACTCCAAACTAATTGCAAAAAAAATTAAAGCAAATTATAAAAAAATTAAATAAAAATCAAAGCAAAATTATATGAGTGAAAATGCAAAGTCGTTTTCACCCATTTTTTATTTTTAAAACAGGTATAAAACCTTGCTTTTTTGTTTACAATTTGTTTAAAAAAAGTTACTATAAATATGCAGAGCCAAGGGGGTTTTATGAAAAGTATAAAAAATCTGTTTTTTTGTTTTGCAATAGCATTTGCTATTTGTTTTGGCAGTGCTTTGTTTTTTTCACAAAAAAATGATAATACTTTGCTCTCTTACGCAATAACCGATACCGGCAGTGAGATTTTGTCCTCTCACTTTTTGGTAAGCCAAACGGGTGATGAGATTGAACTTACTGACGACGAATTAAACAAAACAACTTTTTCTTCCTTTGAAGAAGCATATCTGTTTATGTCTGATGGAGAGGTTCAAAGTCTTGCACTTGAATTTAATAACTTTAAAACAACCGAAGCATTAAATCTTTATCCTATTAATAATATAAAAGAAATTATCGTTTCAGGAAGCATAGAATCAAGCTCAAATGTTTTTCAAATCTCAGGAGAAACCGAATTTTTGATTAAATGCGAAAATATAACGCTTTCAATGTTGCAAGAAACAAATTATTCTTTTACCTCTTCGAACAACTTGTCAACACTTAGCCTCGGAAAAGAAATAAATCAAGCTGTGGGAATTTTTGCAAACGCAGAAGAGTTTTCAATTATTTGTCATGAACAAGTTTCGGCTTCCGACAAATTGAAAATCGAAGTTCCTGCAAATAACTGCGTTGCGTTAAAAAACTTGATTGGCGAAACTCTTGACACAAACAACCAAACAGATAACTTTGAATTTGTTTGCAAAGCTGACTATTACAGAATTTCAACACAAATTGTAAATAACAATGTTTTTTCAATAGCCTATATCTATATTGATTTTGACCCAAACGGTGCAACCTTTGCGGAAGGCTATACACCTCCTGCCGAACTTAAACTTAATTTTGACTTTCCAACAAAAGAAAATATGACAAACTTATATCACGACTTTTGCGGTTGGTTCGGAAAATTTGAGTTAAATGGAAAACTATATTATTTTGACAAACTAATGCTTGAAGAATTTTTGCAATCTCAAAAAACCGACGCGGATATTGAAGCCATTTTTGCGCAAAGTTTAGACGAGCTTGACTTAGAAAATTCATTTGAAAATTACAGCGAAATTAATGACAGCAATCACATAAATCTGTTTTTGCAATTTGAAAAAAAGCCGACTTTTGTTGCAAAGTGGACGGATAGCATTTTTACCCTTTCTTTTAACACAAACTGCGATATTGAACTTAATCCTTTAAGTCTTAAATTTGAAGAGCAGATTGTGATGCCGATACTTAGTCGCGACGGCTATAATTTTGAAGGTTGGTTTGACAGTAAATCACTTGAAAACGAATTTGTTTTGACACAGATGCCAGGCACTGACCTTGAAATTTTTGCAAAATGGTCTGCAATAACCTACACAATTAACTTTGTTGACGGTGAAACTAATATCGGTTCGATATCGGGAATTATAAACGACACCATCACCTTCCCTTCCTTAGAGCAAAAAGAAGGCTTTAAATTTGTGGGTTGGTTTTGCGACAAAGAATTATTAAACGAATTTGTTCAAACAACTTTTTCAAACAGCAACCAAACTGTTTTTGCAAAATGGGAAAGGCAGGAATTTAGAATTATTATAAATTCTATGGGCTCAATGTTATACGAACCTATTTGGCTGGAATTTGGTGCAAGCCTTGCAGATATTTCAATAGAAGCACCAAGCAAAGTGGGAAACGCCTTTGTAGGCTGGTTTCTTGACAGAACTTATAACACTCCGTTTGACACAACACTAACCATGCCGGCAAAAGACTTTACTATATTTGCAAAATGGCAACCAATTTTGTTTAGAATTTCTTTTGAAACAAATAGCCCTAATTCAATAATTTCAAGGTCATATTATTTTGGCGAAACCATTGCCCTTCCAACCCCTGCCAAAGTTTTGGGAAAAATATTTGCAGGTTGGTTTGTTGACAAAAACTTAACCTCTGCATTTGCCTACAACACTATGCCGGCTCAAAATCTTGTTATTTATGCAAAGTGGAACGAAAAGCAAACCGTTGCCATAAATGCAACCATTCAAACATATTTAACAAGTGATATAAATTTCAGTTATTCGGGGTTCAGTGAACTTTCGGGCTTTACCGTAGAATACAAAATCGGAGAGGTTTGGACAATTAACAAACCTACCGAAGCAGGAAAATATGATGTCAGAATTTCAAGAGGAGAAGACGAAAACTTTAAGTCTTTTGAAACCGTTATTTTGGGTGGCTTGATTTTAACCGGCGAGCAAATAAACCTTAATTGGTTGATTATTGTTTTGTTTGTTTTTGCGGGAATTGAGTTAATAGCAGTGGTAATTATTCGCAAACTTGTGCATCTTAAAAAGAACATGACTCTTGTTTCTGCCCTGCCGTTTTTTGCATATATGATTCCGACAAGCCAATTTGTGCTTTTGATAATTTCCGGAATTTTGGCTTTGTTTATGTTTATAATGCTGGTGTATCAACTTGTAATTTTGCATAAAACATTGCCCGACCTTCCGCAAAACAAACCCGAAAATCCAGTAAGTTCAAATTCTCAAATAATTTCTGACGACGAAATAGACGAACTGTTTGATAAAAAAGAAACACCTTCTGTTGATGCATTTGGTTCAAAATATTCTGCGGAAGATATTCAAATAATGCTTGCCCACGACAAATTTGCCGACCAATACAAAAATAAAAAGCCCGCAATTGAACCACAAAGCAATGCTTCAACTTACAAAAGTGCAATAGATATTTCAAGACAAAGAAGCATTGACGAACAATATGCAAGAGATGAGCTTGAAGACAATATTGAAATTGTTGATATAAACGGTCAAAAAGATTTTTCAAACAAATATTCTTCCGAACTTTATGAGCACGAATTCGATAATTGGCAAAAGCACTCTCAAAGCGATATTCCCGATGATGCAAATTAACTTTTGGCGTGATTGATAACCAAATTTGTTTCAATCACGCTTTTTGTTTGCTTTTCACTTTACATAACTATATAAAATGTTTACAATTAGAATGTAGAATTATGAGTGCGGAAAAAAAAGAAAATATTTTTGTTAAATTTTTTAAGGCTATTTTCAAAGGAATCAAGCTATTCTTTTTGGGCCTGATTTTCGGCATTGTCTATTTTTTTCTTTGGCCTTTTTTTTACTGCAAAGTTCAAGGAAAAGAAAATATTCAAGATGACGACGAAGCACGCGTATTTTTAGCAAACCATTACGAAATCTTCGGTCCTGTTGCAATGTATGTTTCTTTTCCGCTTAAATTCAGACCTTGGATTATAGACAAAATGATGGACGAGGCTTGCGTTGAACAACAAATGAGCCTTATGATTATGAATAACTACAAACATATTCCCGTTTGGCTAAAAAAAGTTGTTATTCGCTCACTTAAATCTTTGATGGTTTTTGTTATGAAAGTTGCAAGAGGAATTTCTGTTTCAAGAGAAAATCCAAGATCTGCCGTTAAAACTTTTTCCGTTTCTACCGAAACTCTTGAAAAAAATGAATCCGTTGTTATTTTTCCGGAGCTTCTTTATGTTAAAGAAAGCATTGGAGAATTTCAAACAGGTTTTGAACACTTTGCAAAATATTATCACAAAAAAACCGGCAAGCACGTAACAATTTATCCCGTGTTTATTTCGCAAGAACTAAGAACCATGTATATCGGCGAGCCAATAAAATATTCTCCCGAAAGCGAAAAGTTTGATCTTATTAAAGTTATGCACGACAGAATGGAAGCACTTTATTTTAAATATGAAGCCTCAAACAAAAGGGTTATGAAAAAGCGTGCAAAAAGAATTAAAAGAGAACAAAAAAAGCAAGACAAACTAAACAAAAAAGCAAAAAATAAAACCACTGATAAAAAAACAAATAATAACGCTTTGGAAAATTCCGAAAAATAATTAAATCGGCACTGCCGATTTTTTATATTATTTATTCTTGACAAAAAACCGCCTAAAAACTATAATAACTTAGCACTGATAAAAGTTTATTATTTTATAAATTTACAAATTTTTACAAATTTTTGTTTTTTATTTTATTTTTATTTATATTATTGCAAATTTTTTTAAGGAAACTGCCATGGAACAATTTTGGGATATTTTGAAAGATTCTGCCCTTGACACACTAAAACTTGTGCCATTGCTTTTTCTTGTTTATTTTTTGATAGAACTTCTTGAATACAAAAATGTTTTTAAGTTTGAAAAATCCAACCTTTTAAAAGGCAAAGCCAGCCCTGCCTTAGGTGCTTGCTTCGGTTGTGTGCCACAATGCGGATTTTCGGTAGTTTCCGCAGAACTATATTCCGACCGAAAAATTTCTGCGGCTGCACTTGTTGCTGTGTTTATTGCTACAAGCGACGAGGCATTTCCGCTGATGCTTGCAGACTATCACTTTATTCCCTCCCTTCTTCTTTTAATAGTAATAAAACTTGTGTTTGCAATTTCGGTGGGATACTTAACTTACTTTTTGAGTAGCAGAATATTTAAACAAAAAAATACTGTTTCAGCCTCGTTTAAACCAAACGATAAAAAAATTGTTGTTAACTCAAAAACTTATAGCACCAAACCCGAGGAACTAAACAAAGATTTAAAAATTGATGAGCATGGCAATCATAGCAACGAAGAAAATGATGAACACGACCACAAAGATCACGAACATGAACATATTCACGCTTGCTGTCACCATGATATAAATGACAACAAGTTTGATTGGAAACACCCGCTTGTTCACTGTGCCAAAATTTCGCTCTATATTTTTATAGTAAATCTTGTGATGGGTGGCTTGGTTGCTCTTATCGGAGAAGACCGATTAATTTCGTTTTTAAGTTCTAGCAGTTTGCTTCAACCACTTTTTGCATTAATAGTAGGTCTTATTCCAAACTGTGCTTCCTCTGTTGTTTTGACCGAACTTTATATGCTTGGCGGGCTTAGCTTTGGCGCAATAGTAACCGGACTCTCCGTAAATGCAGGAATAGGAATATTGGTGCTTTTTAAACAAAACAAAAATTTTAAAGAAAATCTTTTTATTATTGTAATGTTAATAATTCCAAGTCTTATTGTTGGATATGCTCTTCACTTTGTTCCATTTAATTTTTTAAGAATATAATAATATAAAGGCTTAAAGCAAAATCGCTTTAAGTTTTTTTATAGCGATAATTTGCTAAAAAATGGCAATTTGTCATTTTGATTTTTATAAAAAAATTAAATAAACCTATAAACTTTCGGCATAAAAAAGTTTGACTATTACTTACCAAATTTCAAAAATAATCAAATTTGTCAAATTTAAAACAATTTATGCAAAATTGTACATTTTAAAAAAAAGCAAGCGAAAAATAGCTGTTTTTTAAAAATTTTTAAAATTTATTCACCTTGACCAAATTTTTAACAAAACACAAGATATTGTGACTAAAACTTGACAACAATCACAATATATGTGTAAAATGTGGGCAGTAACTTTTCGAGGAGGACTTTTTTCATGAAAGTAATAAAAAGAAATGGTAACATAGTTGATTTTGAAAAAAATAAGATTGAAAATGCTATTTCTAAGGCTAATAAGGAGGTTAAACCATCTCTTAGGGCAAGCAAAGACGAAATTCGCGAAATAATAGACTATATTGACGAGCTTGGCAAATCAAGAATTCTTGTTGAAGATATTCAAGATATTATTGAAGAAAAGCTTATGGAGCAAGGTCACTATGAACTTGCCAAAAAGTATATTATTTACAGATACACAAGAGCTTTAATCAGAAAGTCTAATACCACTGACCAAACAATAAAAGAGCTTATCGACGGCGAAAGCGAATATTGGAACACAGAAAACTCAAACAAAAATGCAAGAGTGGTAACAACTCAACGTGACTATCTTGCAGGAATAACAAGCACAGATATCACAAGAAGATTTTTGCTTCCCGAAGAAATTGTAAAAGCCCATGACGAAGGCATTATTCACTTTCATGACGCAGACTATTTTGCACAAAACGCACTTCATAACTGCGACCTCATTAACCTTGATGATATGCTTCAAAACGGAACAAACATCAACGGTATTATGATTGAAAAACCTCACAAATTTTTAACCGCAATGACAATTGCAACTCAAATTATCACAGCGGTTACTTCAAGCCAATACGGCGGTGCAACCGTTACAATGACCCACCTTGCGCCATTTGTTCGTGACAGCTATAAAAAATATTTGGACCTTTACAAAAATCGCGGACTTTCTGAATCAGACTGCGAAAAATTTGCAAACGAAGATGTAAGAAAAGAAGTTCGTGACGGCGTTCAAACCTTTCAATATCAAGTAAACTCTATGACAACCACAAACGGTCAATCTCCGTTTTTAAGCGTTTGCTTGTATCTTGGCGAAACCGAAGAATACAAAAAAGAACTTGCTCTTATTATTGAAGAGGTATTCAAACAAAGAATTCAAGGCATGAAAAATGAAAAAGGCGTATATATTACCCCAGCATTCCCAAAACTTCTTTATGTTCTTGAAGAAGACAACATTCATGAAAACAGTCCATACTATTATTTAACAAAACTTGCCGCAGAGTGCACTGCTAAGCGTATGGTTCCGGATTATATCTCTGAAAAGATTATGAAAGAACTTAAAAAGAATGAACTTGGCGACGGCGACTGCTATCCTTGCATGGGTTGCAGATCATTCCTTACTCCTGACAGATCTATGAGTCTTGGAAACATTGCAAAAGCCAAAAACTACAAAGAAGGCAAAGGCAAATATTATGGAAGATTTAATCAAGGCGTTGTAACCATTAACCTTGTTGACGTTGCTTTGTCTTCCGGCGGTGACGAAGACAAGTTCTGGAAAATATATAACGAAAGATTGGAACTTTGCCACAAAGCACTTAAAATTCGTCATGAAAGACTTAGCAAGGCTACAAGTGATGTTGCACCAATTCTTTGGCAACACGGTGCTCTTGCAAGACTTGAAAAGGGCGAAAGCATTCACCCACTTCTTCACGGCGGTTACTCAACCATTTCACTCGGTTACGCAGGACTTTACGAATGCGTTAAATACATGACCGGAAACAGCCATACCGATGGAAAAAAGGGCGAAAAGTTTGCACTTGAAGTTATGCAAAAAATGAACGATATGTGCAAGGCTTGGAAAGAAGTTGAAGATGTTGATTACAGTGTTTACGGCACTCCTATTGAATCAACCACCTACAAATTTGCAAAATGTCTTCAAAAAAGATTTGGAAAAATTGAGGGCATAACAGACCGCGGATATATCACAAATTCTTATCATGTGCCTGTTTTTGAAGAAATCGACGCATTTTCAAAACTTACTCTTGAAAGCAAATTCCAAAAACTTAGCCCGGGCGGAGCAATCAGCTATGTTGAAACTCCAAACCTTCAAAACAATATTGAAGTTATTTTGGAAATTGTTAATTATATTTATGACAATATTATGTATGCAGAGCTCAACACAAAATCAGATTATTGCCAAAAATGCGGTTATACCGGAGAGATTTTGATTGACGATAATCTTGATTGGTATTGCCCTAACTGTGGCAATCGCGACCACAACACTCTTAATGTTGCAAGAAGAACCTGCGGATACATAGGTACAAACTTTTGGAACAAGGGAAGAACTCAGGAAATAAAAGAAAGAGTTCTTCACATAGACAACAAAGTTGATGCCTAAGGAGCAAAAATGAGATACAACACCATTAGAAAAATGGATATTGCAAACGGACCCGGTGTAAGAGTTTCTATCTTTATGCAAGGTTGCACATTTAATTGCAAAAATTGCTTTAATCCCGAAACACATGATTTTGCGGGCGGAAAAGAATTTTCTGACGAAACTGTTAATCATGTGTTGGAACTTTGTGCACCAAGTCACATTGCCGGCCTATCCATTCTTGGCGGTGAACCAATGCACCCAAAAAATATTGATGGAACTGCAAAACTTGCAAAGGCATTTAAAGAAAAGTTCCCCGATAAAAGCGTTTGGGTGTGGACGGGATTTTTGTTTGACAAAGACCTTATAAATACAGAAGCGGTAAAATATATTGATGTTATTGTAGACGGAAGATTTGAACAAGAACTTTTCAGTCCACTGCTTAAATTCAGAGGTTCGTCTAACCAAAGAATTATTGATGTGCAAAAATCGCTCAGTGAAAACAAAGTTGTTTTAAACGAAAAATATAACTAAACAAAACTTGGGAAATTCCCAAGTTTTTTATTAACAAATTTATTTTTTTATTGTAAAATAGCGTTAGGAGAATAATTATGAAAAAAGGCATAACTTTTTATTTTGGTTTTTCGGGCAACCCCGAGCTTAGAGCAAAGGCAATTGCGGAAGCGGGCTTTAACAATGTTAGTGTGGGTTTTGACCCGAAATTCAAAAAGCAAAACGGCTCAATAAAAACACAGCTATCTTTGTTTAAAAAATATGGATTGGGCTTAACCTCTTTGCATTTTAGATATAACCAAAAAGATTTGCCTGAATATTGGAAAGATAGCAAAATCGGAAAAACTATGCAAAAAAGCCTTATAAAAGATTTGAAAATTGCAAAAAAATACAATTTTAAATGCGTGGTGGTGCATCTTGACGGAGAAAGCAGTGCAATTGGCTTTGAAAGGCTTGACAGAGTTTTGAAGCTTTGCGAAAAATGGAATGTCCCGCTAGCCATTGAAAACATAGACAACAATGCAAGATTTTTTGAAGTTATGGAACATTACAAAAACAACAGCTTTGTTCGTTTTTGCTATGACATAGGTCACCACAATTTGTTTGATAAAGATTTTGACTTTTTAAAACATTTTAAAGATAAACTGATATGTTTTCACCTTCATGACAACATGGGTCAAAACAATAACCAACCCGCCAAAAACGGAAAAATTTGTTTTGACGAACACACACTAAACAAATACGGCTCAATAGATTGGAACAAGGTAGCCAAAAAGTTTGCTAAACTGACTACCATTCCTTCGCTTGACTACGAAATGTTATACAAAATAGACCATGGGGAAAATATGGAAGATGTTTTAAACATCACAATGAACCAAGCAAAAGAGCTTGAACAAAAAATCAATTTATTTAAAAACAAAAAATAATGCCACAATAATTTAAGTAATTTGCCTTAAATTATTGTGGCTATTTTTTTAAATAAAGTCAAATGGCGAATTGGTTTGATCTTGCTTTACTTGGTTTGCATTAGAAATTATATTATTTACAAGCTGTTTTGCATTAATGGTAGGCTTATTTTCTTCTTTTTTAGCTTTTCCAACCTCTTTTAAAGTGGAAATAACTTTTGTCCTTTGAACTTTTAACTGCTCAGCTTCTCGCACTTGGAATTCTTCAACATAAAGTTCTTTGCACGCATTAAGAAAATCTTTATAAGGAACCTTTGGTCTGAACTTTGGGTCAAAGCCCTTTTTATAGTTCTTCCACTCTTCCATAACATTGGGTTTTTGCCTTAATAAATCTTCGTACGCTTCGCTCCACCAATAATACCAAGCGTCAAACTCAATCGGCTGGTCATCAAAAACGGCAGACGGCGGATTAACATTAACTCCAAATCTTTCGGTTTGTTGAACCATGTATGACAAGGCATAGGCAAGTTTTTGAGAAATTTCGTCATACTCCGGCAGTTTGTCCATTTTTCTTAAAACATTATTATAATATGTTGCACACGCTTCACTGATTGTTTTGATATTTATAAATAATTCAAACTCACTGAAATTTTTGATTTTATCAATATATTTTTTGTCTGCAAAACCGTCAAACTTTCCAAACAAACTTTTATGAATCATTTCTTCCGACTCAAAATTCGGATACTTTATTTCTAAATCATATATTTTTATAAGTCCGTTCATTGTTTGAATAAAAAGCTCTTGAATAAGTTCAATCGGATTTTTTACATCATAACAAGAAACCAAAATATCTGCATCGTCGTCTTTAAATTTATAACTAGCGACTTCTGCTCTGTATGCGTCTTTGTTTTTGTCTTTTTTTGAGCCTAGATGCCAAACCGTTGGAGCTATCGCACTTTTTAATTTGTCATAAACATAACTGTATTCTTTTCCCCAATTTTCTGTTTTTAAGATTATTCGGTTTGGATTTGGCATCTCCACCCTAAAAAGCACGCCGTCAAGCCTTCCGTAAACATAATCATTTTCTACCTCTAAAATAGCTATATCATAATCTTTGGAAAGCATAAATTCCAGCCATGTGGCCATGTCAAAACAATCCTCTATATGAGTGTAGAGTTCTTGCAATTGTTTATCTTCATTTAAATTACTCATAAATTCCCCTCAAATAACTTTTAAGTTTGACTTAATTTTAGCATAATCAAACCATAAATTCAATACCCAATTTGAATTTTTATTTCAAAAATTTTTATTTTAAACTCAAAATAATTAATATTTTTGCAATAAAAAATTCTTGCAAAATTTGCGTTTAAATCACAAAAATTACAAGAATTTTATCTTTATTTATTTTCCAAAATATTTATCGCCTTTGAGGTTTGGTCTAACAAAGATGCAATCGTCATTGGTCCCACGCCGCCCGGAACGGGAGTATAATAGCTTGCTTTTGCATAAGCGTTGTGGTCAACATCACCGATGTTTCCCTCATTGTAGCCCGCATCAACAATTATTTGACCCTCTTCAAACCAATCTGCCTTAACAAGTTCGGATTTTCCGATTGCCACAATAACTATTTTAAAGTTCTTTACCATGTCTGCAAGGTTTTTGGTTCTTGAATGAGCAACAGTTACGGTTGCGCCAGCCTTCATAAGCATAACCGAAAGTGGCAAGCCAACAATTTGACTCTTTCCAATCATAAGCACGGTTTCACCAACAAGACTTATGTTATATGCTTCAAACAATTTCATAATGCCAAGTGCAGTTGCGGGAGCAAACAGCTGTCTGCCCTGTGCAATAAGTCCAAAGCTTGCAGCCGAAAGTCCGTCAACATCTTTTTCTGGCGGAATAAGGTTAAAACATTTTTGCTCGTCAATATGCTTTGGAAGTGGGTGTTGAATCATGATTCCGGCAAAGTTGTCGTCAATAGAAAGCTTTTTTACAAGTTCTTCAATATCTTCTCCCTTTGCATCATTTTCAAAGTGAAATACCTCACAGCCAATGCCACAGTATTCACTCTTTTTCTTTTTCATATTGCAATAAACTGCCGAGCCATAATCGTCTCCAACAGAAATTATCGCAAGTTTTTTTGTGGTTGGATTTTTGTCAAACTTTGCTTTGATTTCTTCAACCAAATCTTTTGAAGTTTGCTTTCCGTCTAAAATAATATTTTCCATTTTTCACCTAAATTTTATCAAATTTTTCTTTCATTTCAGCTTGCTTTCCGCAACAAAGTCTGCCCTCTGGACAAACGCCAAAGGTGTAACAGCTTGGTCCATAACCCACAAATAAATCAGGGTCTGCTTTTTTTGCGGCAGACAGCATATCGCAAGCAAGATTTCTGATTTCCCATTGAGCGCGATTGCATGTTCTTAAATTTGACAAGTGAAGAAGTTCTCTTGCATTCATTGTAGAAACAAAGTCAATAGCAGAGCAATGTGGTGCAACATAAATCAAAAGGTATGGGTCAATGCCATCATTAACCAACTTGTTATAAAGTTTGCGATTGTCTTTTATGGCTTTTTCAAAGTCGACTTTTAATTCCGCATTTGCACTGATGGTTTCAGGCATAACAAATTTTTCACTTTGAGCCATAAGCACAAGCGGTGAAGTAGATAAACTTTGCATACGGTGTCTTGTGTAATGCTTTAAAACTATCAAAGAAAAGTTTTCTACCTTAAATGTATAATTAAAGTGTTCAAGAAGTTTTGAAAGTTTGTCGTCTTTTAGTGCGGTCTTTAAATCAAACTTATCGTAACCGCAAAATTTTGAAAACTCATTTAAGTTTGAACAAGCATCACTAGGTGAGACAACAAGTGTGGCATTATGCTTTACATATTCAATTTTCTTATTTGACCTAGCATTAACCGTAAGAGCCAAGGAAAGGTCGTCTGTGTAGTCTTTTGCACTCTTTTCAATAAGAGAAGGATATCTTTCGTCAAACTGTGCTTTTAATTGAAGCCCAAGTTTGTAAATTTCTTCATAATGCTTGCCCCTGCCGTAAATCATTGTGCAAATAACATGAATAAGTTCCCTAGCATTAAGACTCATATAAATATTTGTTTTTAAGCCATAAGGAAGAACAAATCTTGCATCTTCAACAGGAATTCCCGCAGAAACAAACTTGTCATAAAGTTTGAATGTGTTTTTATAATGCTTTTTTATTGCTTGCTTTTGTGTGTCAGAAAAACCATCGGGAAGGTTAAATCCTGCACCCGAAAAGTTAACATATCTACCTGATTTTATAGTATAAGAAGCAAGTCTGAATTCAATTAAATATTGCTCTACAAAAATGCTTACATTGTTAAATGCCAAATTAAAATGATGGTGTTCAAGCACGGTTTTGTGACCGGAAGCAACAACCTTGCTTATCAAATTTAAATTTTTTTCTTTGTCTGTTGCATTTTTGTAAAACTCAACAGCGGTTCCCTCTCTGGTAGAAATTCTGCCACCGCAAGAAACAATTCTTTCTCCGCTTTTTGTTTCGCTGAGAATAAATGCACCACTTTCATTAATCTTCATAATTCACCTCTTTGTTTGCTGAATTAATTATAACAATTATCTGTAATTGCCGTCAATTAAATATCATAAAATAACAAAATTCGCAAACTTTTTGTGTTTGCGAACTTAATTTTATTATTGCAAATTGTCTGTGTTTTTGCCTTCGGACAACTTTGCAATTGCCGAGTTTACCCTCTCTAATTTTTCGGTGATTTCCAGCCACTCATCAGCCGACTTTGACTCATTTATATTTATTTTTTCTATCTCTGCCTGAATTTCCATCAGCACCGTAAAATCACTTGCTATGTTTGGATCAACAAAATCACTTTCAAGTTGCTTTAAGCGCACACTTGCTTCTTTTGACTTTTCTTCCAACTTTTTTAACCTTGCTTCAAATCTGTTTTTTTCCTTAGACAACTGATAATATGGCATAAGCAAATATTCGTCTTTTTCGGTCTCGTCAAAGTCTATCGGATATTCGATTTTGTTTGCCTTTAATTTTGGAATACTTACCTCGCTGGTTTCAAGCTTTGGCTTTGAATAAGGACTGTTATACTGCTTGTATGTTCCATCAAAAACTTTTGCCTCACCATTTTCAAAAATCAAAAGTTTTGTTGCAAGTTTGCTTACAAAGTATCTGTCATGCGAAACAAAAATTATTGTTCCGCCATAAGACAAAATCAAACTCTCCAAAGTCTCCTTTCCCAAAATATCCATGTGATTTGTAGGTTCGTCTAATAGCAAAACATTGGGACGGGTTTCAAACAATTTTGCAAGTTCAAACCTGACAATCTCCCCTCCCGAGAGCGAACTAAGAGGCTTATTAACCTCTTCACCGGAAAACAAAAATGCTCCAAGACTGCTTCTTGCATCATTTCCCGAAAGGTCCGGAAATGCCTCGTAAAAACATTCTAAAACACTTTTGTTATCGCTAAAACTGTTGGCAAGCTGTTTAAAATAGCCAACCTTTGTGTTATAACCCCATTTAAAGTGTCCAGAAATCGATGAAAGTTTTTCGGCTATGGTTTCCAAAAAGGTTGATTTTCCAAGCCCGTTGCCACCGATTATTCCAAGCCTTTCGCCACGCAAAAGATTTAAGTTTATGTTTGCAAGCGGATTGTTTTTTTCATATCCGATTTTTAAATTTGACACAGAAAGAACTTCTGTTCCCGAACTGAAACTCGGCTTAAACTTGTTTTTAAAACTTTTGCTATCTGGCTTTGAAGGTGGCGGAATAATTTGCATTTTTTCAAGCATTTTTATTCTTGACTGAACCATCGCAGCCTTGGTTGCCTTGTATCTGAACCTTTCGATAAACTCTTTTATATCGGTAATTTCCCTTTGCTGTGCCTCATACATTTTTAATTGGCTTTCAAAATTGTTTTGCTTTGTTTCAACAAACTTAGAATAATTGCCAACATATTTTGTAAGCTTTTTGTGTTCAAGTTCATAAACAATTTCTACCGTGTTATCCAAAAACTCACGGTCATGCGAAACAATTATAACTGCGTTTTTGTAACTTTTTATATAATTTTCCAGCCATGTGACTGCCTTTATGTCTAAATGGTTTGTGGGTTCGTCTAATAGCAACACTTCGGGCTTAGATAAAATAAGTTTTATAAATGCAAGTTTTGTTTTTTGTCCGCCCGAAAACTCATTCAGCTTTTTGTTCTTATCCGTTAATTCAAATCCAAAGCTTGTCAGCACGCTGTCTAGCTCTGCTTTATAACTATATCCACCCTGTCTTTCAAACTCCGCAAGATTTTTGGAATATTCATTAACAAGTTTTTCGCTTCCGTCTGATTCAAGCTTTTTTTGCAACGCTTCAAGACGCTCTTCCAATTTAACAACAGGTGCATAGGCTTTTAACAACTCTTCATAAAGAGTTATGCCCTCGTCTTCAAAACTCATTTGCTTTAAAGAGCCCACAATGGGTTTGCCCGTAACCTTCAAAACAGGTGGCAAGTTTTCAGGCTGATGCAAATCTATTTCTCCCGTCAAAACCTTTAAAAGTGTGGTTTTTCCGCTACCGTTTTTGCCAATAATTGCTATCTTTTCTCCGCCATTTACTTCAAAGGAAAATTCGTGCAAAAGCTCATTTGCACCAAACCCCAAACTAGCGTTATTAATTTTTATTTGCATAAACTTTTTCCTTTTTCGCATTTTATTTTAAACTATTTAAGCTTTTGTTTCAACATAATTTTGTTAAAATTGATAAAATTTATTTTTTGGCTCTTCTTAAATTAATTTACGCTGTTATTTACTTTGAAATCGGTTTTGTTTTTGTTATAATAAAATGGCAGTCAAATAATTTGACTAAAAATTTTTCAAAGGAAGTATTTTATGGAAATTTTTCAGGCTCTTGCCGCTGAATTTAATATTAAAGAGGAGTATTCCACAAATTTGATTAATCTTCTTGATGAGGGTGCAACCATTCCTTTTATCGCAAGATACAGAAAAGAAATGCACGGAAGTCTTGATGACCAAATAATAAGAAACTTTGCAGACAGACTGACATACCTTAGAAATTTTGAAGACAGAAAAAAAACCATTGTTAAAACCATTGACGAACAAGGCAAACTCACCGACGAAATTGTTAAAAAACTTGACGAGGCAAAAACACTTACCGAACTTGAAGACATTTACAGACCGTTTAAGCCAAAGCGTCAAACTCGCGCCACAATTGCGATTGCAAAAGGCTTAGAACCTCTTGCGGAAATATTTATGGCTCAAAAAGATGTGAGCAAATCTCTTGAAGAGCTTGGAAGCGAGTTTATCAATGAAGAAAAGGACGTTAAATCTGCCGAAGAAGCAATCGCGGGAGCAAAAGATATTGTTGCCGAAAAAATATCAGATGACAGCGACCTTAGAAAAGAACTCAGAGAGTTTTTGCAAAAAACCGCTTTTCTTTGCTCTGCTTTAAAGCAAGAAAAAAAGGCTAAAAAAGAAAAAGTTGCCGTTATTGACAACTCTAATAAATTTGAAGAAAAAGAAGGAAAAGACACTAAGTCTTCTTCTGCCGATACCTATGCTACTTATGACGGATTTAAGCAAGAAGTTTCCAAACTTCCTTCTCACAGAATTTTGGCAATCAACAGAGGTGAAAATGAAGGATTTTTGAAAGTTTCGCTTGACTATAATGCCGAAAAGTGTGAGGAGATTATAAACAAAAATTACAAAATCAAAGACAGCATTTTTACCGAACTTTTAAAAGAAGTTCACCATGATGCCTTTGACAGACTTATTTTTCCAAGTCTTGAACGCGAAATAAGATCAGAGCTTACTGACAACGCAAACGAACAGGCTATAAAAAACTTTGAAATAAATCTTAAACCGCTTTTGATGGAAGCTCCTTTAAAGGGCAAACGAATTTTGGGCTTTGACCCGGGTTACAGAATGGGTTGCAAACTTGCGGTTATAGATGAAAACGGAACCGTGCTTGATACTTCTGTAATTTATCCAACCGAGCCATTTAAAAAGATGGACGAAAGCAAAAGAATTATGACCGAACTTATTTCTAAGCACAAAGTAGACGTTATTTCTATCGGCAACGGAACAGCCAGCAAAGAAAGCGAAATTTTTGTTGCAAACTTAATAAAAACTCTTGCCAGAAAGGTTGGCTATGCGGTTGTAAGCGAAGCCGGAGCTTCGGTTTATTCGGCAAGCAAGCTTGGTGCAGAAGAATTCCCTAACTTTAATGTTAACCTCAGAAGTGCGGTTTCTATTGCAAGGCGTCTTCAAGACCCTCTTGCAGAACTTATAAAAATTGATGTAAAAAGCATTGGTGTTGGTCAATATCAACACGATATGCCTCAAAAGCGTTTGACCGAGGTTCTTGACGGCGTTGTTGAAGACTGCGTAAATAAAGTAGGCGTAGACATTAATACTGCCAGCCCAAGCCTTTTGAAACGCGTTGCGGGTTTAAATGAAGGCATTGCAAAAAATATTGTAACTTACCGTGAAGAAAACGGAGCCTTTAAGTCAAGAAACGAAATCTTAAAAGTTCCAAAACTCGGTGCAAAGGCTTATGAACAATGTGCGGGTTTTTTGAGAGTGGCAGGCGGAAATGAAATTTTGGACAACACCTCCGTTCACCCCGAAAGTTACAGCAGTGCAAAACATTTGCTTAAAATCTTTAAACTTTCCGAAGAAGATGTTAAAAACGGCAATGTTTCAAAGCTTCCAGAACTTGTGGAAGAATATGGTGAAGCAAAAGCCGCAAAAGAGGTTGGCATCGGTGTTCCTACACTATCAGACATTGTTTCCGAACTTGTTAAGCCGGGTCGCGACATTCGCGAAGAGGCAGAGCATTTGGAACTTAGAACAGATGTTCTTGGAATGGAAGATTTAAAAGAAGGCATGGTTTTAAACGGAACAGTAAGAAATGTTATTGACTTTGGTGCATTCGTTGATATTGGTGTTCACCAAGACGGGCTTGTGCATATAAGCGAAATTTGTGACCGCTATATCAAACACCCAAGCGATGAACTGACAGTTGGTCAAATTGTTAAAGTAAAAGTAATTAGCTTGGACTTAAACAAAAAGCGTATCGGTCTTTCTATTAAAAAAGCAACCGAAGAAGAGCAAAATTAAAACAAACAAAAACTTCGCAAATAAAGCGCACTTCCCATAGGGAATTAAAAAACTAAATGATTAAGAGTTATACTTTCAAGCAAGGACAAAAGCTCTCGAACGATATGTTCGAGAGCTTTTTACTACAAACCTTTTAGAAAGATAAATTGAAATTTATAGCACTTTCATATATAAAAATGCCTTCGGTTAAATATCATCGTTACTATCAGTGATTTCATTTCCCTGTTCTGCAATCAGACTATTTATGCGATAAAGTTTATACCAACTAATAAACAGCATAACTAAATCTGCAAGCATAATAACACAAAATATAACAGCCAAAACAAAAAATGCTATTGAATTAAAATCTGTGAGTTGTTTTACGATTGATAGCACTATAAAAACAAGCAATAGTACTAAATCAATAGCCAAAGTAATTCTCTCTGTCTTTTTCCATTTCTTTTTCCATTCAATCAAATCATTACTGTTCTTGGGTTGATTATTGTTGTTTGTCATTTTATTATCTCCGCTAAATTACTGTTTATCTTACTGTCATTATATCACGAAAAATGAAAGAACGCAACCGATTGAATTTTGCGGGAAATATAAAACATATCTATATCTCACTAGGCTACGAGTAGCCTAATTCGTCCACGAAAAAAAGTACAGAAAAGGCACAGCTTAACGCTATGCCTAAACCTTTTTATTTGCGTTTTATTATATTCCCTATGGGAATTACTGTAATTGCGAAGTTTTTTATTTGTTATTTAACTGTTTTTATTTGCCAGATTGAAAAGGTGCAAATTTTATAGAATTTTTTCTTATAATATTGTTGGTTTTTTCCTCTTCTTCAACAACTATTTTCATTATTGGAGGAAGATTTTTTGTTTCCTCATAACCTTTGCTTAAAAATTCTTTTACTTTTAATTGTTCAACTTCACTGTCTGAAAGTTCTTTAAAAACATTTATTCTTGCAGGCTCAGACATAATATTAACAAACTCTATCGCGCCCCATTCGCCGCTATAAGAGCCTTCAATATTTCCGGTTTCAGACTCTAATCCATAAACAACAGGCGCAGAAGATTCGTCATTAACAACTTTTCTGAAATATAAAGAAATAAAATCTTTGGTTTCTTGAATACCGCCAAGCACCAATCTGCTTTTTTTGTCGGGATCATAATTATCGGTTTGAATGCCTTTAAACAAAGCTAGCATAACATCTCCCATTCTTCTGTCACGATATTTGTACATTTCTTTTTCAAGCTCAACAAATCCGCTAAAAGTATTATCTTGTGAAAAAATGCCGTTTTGAACAAATTCACCTTCAATTTTATAAATTCCGCTTTTCTTATTTATTTCCATAATTTTCTCCTACCAAGTCAGTATATCACAGAAATATTTAATTTTCAATAGCTTTTTTAAAATACTTTTAACTAAAATAATTAAAAAATTCCCCACCCAAATTAAGTGAAGAATTTTAAATTTTTTAATCATAATTATTTGTTTTAAAACACATTACACGCCTAGCTAGAAACTTTCTGATTTCAAGAATGGTTCCGCTTGAAAGCGTGTCCTTAGAAATAACCAAAACCTCGCCATTCCAATAAAGTGTGAAATAATCAACAAATTCATAAGCGTTTGAAATGCTCGAATAGTTCCAAGCAGTAGTTTCTTTTGTGTTGAAATTTATAAACTTTAATGTATAGCCAAAAGTTACGCCCATTGTAACTTTTCCCTCTTCGTCTGCCTTATACTTATGAATATATCTTAATCTGCACACAAAAATCGCAAATAGCGCAAAGCCAAAACACATGGCCGAAACTATTCCTATTCCTCTTACCAATTTTGGAATAGTCAAGCTGTTCATAGCTACTGTTGTTAAAATCAAACTGCCAATAAAAAGCAACGAAAGCATTATTATTGCCGGTTTAAACTTTTTTAAAATAAACTTATCAATGCCCTTTGTAACCTCTTTTTTGCAAAGCGAATATTTAATATTAATGTGCTCCTCTTCCGCAGTTTCGCTGCTTAAATTTTCACTTGTGCTATAATCTTCTTGTTTGTCACCAAAAGTTTCAAAACGTTCCGCACTGCTATCACTAATATTTGAACTTTGCATTTTTATTTTGGCTTCTCTTTTTTGATTTTTGAAGCTGAATATTACCAAGAACAAAAATATTGCAAAAAGAATTCCGAGAATTATTGCGCCCGCAGTTAAAAAGCTTGAAGCAATGTTAAACACAGGATTGACAAAATTATTGTAGCTTTCAAAAGTAATAATATATTCCCCATCACACAAAAGCTGAACAACATTCATATTAAAAATATTTCCGTTATTATCAAGGTCAGAAAGCTGAACCCAAAAAGTTATATGGTCGCCTGGCAAAATGTTATCTAATGCCTCAATGTTTGAAGCCAACAACTTATCAACATAAATAATGCTGTCATATTCATTTAAACTTATTGTATAAGCATAAACAAAAGCACCGTTTTCTGTTTCAAAAGAAATCTCTTCATTAACATTTGCGACCGTTGCTTCAAAAGACTTTGTGTTTTGCTCACTTAAAGTCACTTTGGCATTTTTTAACGAAACTGCATAAACTGTAAGGTTTATAAATCCAATAAAAAACAATGCACAAAATATTATTTTTAAAATATGTGAGGCTTTGCTATGCATTAATTTCACCTCCGAAAAACTTTGCTTTATTATAATAATATTTTACAGCAAAAATAAATATAATGTCAATTAAACAAAAATTGTAATGTAAGAGCATTATTATAAAAATATTTAATCCAATATTCTTGACAAAAACAAAAAATATTAATATAATTTAAAAGCGTAATAAAGTTAAGGTGCTTAGCATCAGCCCAGCTCCCCCTTAGCTTATTGCACAAAAGCACCTTAAATATTTATGCCGATGTGGCTCAGTGGTAGAGCACCGCCTTGGTAAGGCGGCGGTCGCGGGTCCGATTCCCGCCATCGGCTCCACTTGCTTGACGAGTTAAAATTATTGTTTTCTTGTCAAGTTTTTATTTTGATAAATTTAAAAACTTTGCTTTTAAAAAGCCACCTAACGCCCAAAAATACGGGTTTTGGCGGCTTTTATGCTTTTGCTAGAGAATAATCGAGAGACCAATTAAACTCTTAAAATAATACTCTTTTATTTTATTAAGCCTTAATTCAACTTTTTGTTTATTTTACTTTTCATTTTGCTTTTTTATTTGTGAGTATAAAGCTTTTAACAAAAGCTCTTTTTCTTCCAGATTTTATAAAACAAAACCATATTTTTAAGTTGCAAGTTTTTGTTGCAACACTCACAAAATTTGAAATTGTAATTTAAGCTGTTTTATATTAATTCGGGTTATAAAACTCAAAAGGATTATTCAAACAATAGCAAAATAAATTGAGACCGTTTAAAAGATTTTGACTAATGTTTAAAATTTCAATATTGTCGGCGCAGACAAATCTTCCGATTTCGGGGTCATAATATCTGCCACCAACATAATAAAGATTTATTTCATTATCATAATAATATCCTCTGTATCTGAATGGATTAATCTCTGCCACAAACTTATTGTTTTGCTCTATGTTTGAATACTTTCTGTTTAAATACAGTTCAATATACTTTCCGTCGTCAGCCAAAATTTGAGTTCTGTGGTTTCCCCATGCGTCATAAGTATATCTTACTATCTCCAAAAAATTGTCGTCATAAATGCTTATAATATCACCGAAGATATTTTTTTTGTAATAAAAATTTCTGACAAAGCCACCGCAATCAACATGCGTAAAACCGGCAACTCCGTCTATGCCATAATGAAAATAAAGTTTGTTGCCATTATCTTGCAAAACAATTTTATTTTTATTATAAAAAAATTTTGTGGTTTTGCCCAAAATTATTTTTGATGTTCTTATGCCGTTTGAATCATATTCAAAACTGATATCATTTTCAAACCTTTCAAGGTTTTTAATATTTCCCCAAACCAATTTTTTGTCTCTATAAATTATTGGGTTGCCAAGTTTATCATAAACAAACTTCTCGCCATTGTAATCAAATAGCCGGTCTTTCCAACCGCTGATACGATAATTATAATTTATTATGGTACCATTATCAAGCAACTCTTTGGATTTTAAAGAATAAGGATATTCAACCCGCCTAACAATGTTTCCGCCTTTGTCATAGTCTATCAATGTGGTTAAATCAAGTTTTTTGTTGTCTTCGCGAACCAATCTGTTTATTGAATCATAGGTTAACCTTGTGATCTCTATTCCATTTTCACAGATATTTGTAACATTTCCCTTGCTGTCGTAAATATATTTAAAACTGTCTTTTATTATTCCGTCTTCTCCGAACCACTCACTCGCAACCAGAGTTGAACAATGCTCGCCTTTTTTTGCAAAATTAAAATGCCTGCAAAGTTTGTTTCCGATACAAATATTTTGTATTCTGTTTAAACAATCATATTCGATTTTTTGATGTTGTCTGTTAAAAAACTCAATCCCTTCAAGTTTGCCGGCAATGCCGTTATCGTAAATATATTTATTTTCAATAAGATTTCCGTCTAGTTTTAAGTTCTCTAAAACAAGCTTTCCGAATTTGTTGTAAGAATTTTTTATTTCTATATCATTGCAACTGTTTGCAGAATTTTCGTGAATACCAATATAGGTTTTTGCAAAATGTGCTAACTTTCCAAGCTTATTATAAGCATAATTACATTTGAATTTTTTGTTATAAACCTCTTCGGTGGCTTCAATTAAATTGCCGTTATTATCATACGCATTTTGAAGAACCAAAGAATTTGAATTTCCGTTTGATAAAACAACTTTTATCAAATTTCCTTTTTTGTCATAAGACTTTTCAAGTTCTTCGCCATTTGCATAAGAAGTGATTATGCCATTATTTTTTAAATACTTATTTACCAAATAATCTTTTTCAGCAATGCTTATTTTTGATAATTTTTCGTCATTGTCAAAACTGTATTTAATGTCAAAATTATTATGAGATAATTTTGTTAAATGATCATCGTCAAATTCAAAAAGATTGCAATTTTCTTCGTCGTCAACGCTTAAACTTATACTATTGAGTTTTTGTGTAATCGGATTATAACCAAAACAGGTTTTGTTGTTAAAATTATCTTGCTTTGAAGCTAAAATATTTGTGTCGCCATAGTAGCCAAAGGTTTCTTTTGTTTCGCCAAAAGCATTATAGCTTTGCAACGGGCAGGCAAAAGCGTTTAAATTTAAATAATTGACGAACTTGCTAGATGCATCAAGCATATAATATTTGCTGATTTTCGTTATTTTGCCTTTGCCATTATATTCATAATCTTCTACCATGCCACTATAATCAATTTTTCGTACCAACATTCCATGCTTGTTGTAATAATAGTTGTTTTGATAAGTGGCATTATCAAACAAAAGTTTTTCTCTTAAAAGACAACCGTTTTGATATTCAAAAATTACTTTTGCATTAATAATCAAACTTGATGTTGTTAAAACAAGTTTATCTTTGTTAAAATCAGCTTCTATTTTAAAATTATTTTTTGAGTCTTTATAGCCCACAAACTCCAAAAAATTATTAATTTTTGTTTCTTTAAAGGCAAACTTATCTTCAACCGA
>CAQFKO010000012.1:16312-27892 GCA_948787875.1 uncultured Eubacteriales bacterium | reverse complement strand
TTCCTTCTTTTTTTTCACCAATTTTGTATGTCATTATATTTCTCCTTAAATAAATTAACAAACCTATTTTAATTAAATATATGAAATTTGTCAAGGTAATACGCCAATATTACATTTTTTGCACAAAGAAAAAAACTGCAAAAGCAGTTTTTTTAAGTTTAATACAAAATCATTACAACAAAAGTAAAAATCAAAATTATGATACTTGCAACAAGCATTAAAATCAGACCTATTTTTTGTTTTTTCGACATTGCGTCAGCGTTTGATTTTGTGTTGCTTTCAAAAGTGTTTTCATTTAAGACAGTGCCATTAACTTTGTTTTTGCCAAAAGCATAATAAATTCTTATGCTGAGCAAAACCGTCAAAAGCAAAAGCCCAACAAAATAAAGCACCACCGAGCACTTCATAAAACCATAACCGCCAACAAACTCAAAAATCACAACCAACACCGTGGCGATAATAATAAGTGCAAAAGTTGCAATATCCAAAAATTTCAAAATTTCTTCTTTTTTCATAGATTTCACCTAAACATTATTAAAATATAGGAAGAATGATGCCAATAACAATCATAACAATAGCAATTGCCCAAACGACCCACATCCAAATTTTTCTTCTGCGGCTGATGTATCTAAATGAAAGCAAACACAAAACTGCCCAACCAATAGCATTGGCAACTGCTTGAAGAATTCCAATAAAAGAAACACTTCCTACTCCAAGTTTGCCAAGTATCATAGCAACAAAAAGAGCAACACCGCCAACACAAACAGCAATATAAGCCAAAATATTCATCAAATAACCCGTTGACCTAGTTGTAGTTGTTGATGTTGAAGAACTTGAACTTGTTTTTTTAGCCATAATATCCTCCTTAAAATAATCTATTTTAATTATATGTATTAATAAAATTAAAGTCAAATATAAATGCTTATTTTTTCAGCTTCGACAAAATGCTTTCAAAATACTCAGGAATTTTGCAAGAAAATGAAAGTCTTTCGCCTGTTTTTGGGTGCGTGACCTCAATTATGTAAGCGTGCAAAAGTTGCCCTTCCAAGTTAAACTTTTGATTTTTTATGCCATAAGTTTTGTCACCCACAATCGAATGACCGATATGCTTTGCATGCACTCTGATTTGGTGCGTTCTTCCCGTTTCCAACACAAATTCACAAAGCGTATAGCCAGCAAACCTTTCTTTAACATAAAAGTGAGTTATGGCTCTTTTCCCTTCACTTTTAACCGCCATAACTTTTCTGTCATTATCGCTTCTGCCAATAAAGGTGTCAATAGTTCCGCTGTCCTCTTTTAAATTGCCTTCAAGAAGAGCAAGATAGTGCCTGAAACAAGAATGTTCTGCAATTTGTTTTGCTAAGTTTTGGTGCGCAAAATCATTTTTTGCCACAATCAAAAGTCCGGAAGTGTCTTTGTCAATTCTGTGAACAATTCCCGGTCTAATGTTTTCAGAATCATTGCTAAGACTTTCAAAATGAAATAAAAGTGCATTTACCAAAGTGTGATTATATGCCCCCGGCGCAGGGTGAACAACCATTCCCTGAGGCTTGTTAATAACCGCAAAATATTCGTCTTCAAAAACAATATCAAGCGGAATATCCTCTGGTAAAGCAGAGAGTTCTTCTTTTGAAAAGGCAAGTTTTACAATATCGCCGTTTTTCAGCAAAAAGCCCGCCTTTTGCGCTGAACCGTTAACAAGAACTTTACCCGCATCAATTTGAAGCTTTATTTGCGACCTTGACCAACCTGTTTCGTGCGTAAGAAAAACATCAAGCCTAAGCTTTTCGTCAAGGTCATTAACAGCAAGTTCTAAGTTCAATTCCATTCTTTTGTGTGTCCCAATTATTTTTTATCTTTTTTAATGCTTCTAATCAAAAGGTAAACGGCAAGAATTATTACGCCGAAAACAATTGCCATATCCGCAATGTTGAAGATTGCAAAATGAATAAATCTCAGCGAAATAAAATCACGAACCCCGCCAAAAAATATTCTGTCTATAAGGTTAGAAAAAGTTCCGCTTAAAATAATTCCAAACAAAATTTTTTCGGTTTTTGAAGTAAAGTGTTTTTTAGAAAAAACAAGCCAAAACAAAACCACGCTGGCAATTGCGGAAATCGCAATCAAAATCCAACTTTTGCCCTCTAAAATAGAAAATGCGGCGCCTGTGTTAAGGGTGCTTTCAAACCACAAAAAATTGCCGATAACAGAATGAGCCGGCTGACCAAAAATAACAAACTTTGTTATTTGGTCAAACACGGTAATAGCCACAGCAACAATGATACTGATAATAGAAACAATCATATACTAATATTAACATAGCATCAAAAAAAAGACAAGGTTTAATCCTTGCCTTTTTTGTTTAATAATAAGATTTATTAAAGAAAATACAACATTATAAAATCAAAAAGTACTAAATTTTTCCGTTTTTCTTTGCTCTTTTTCCTTTTTTGGTATAAGTCGTAACATTTTTAATGTATTTTTGAATAAGCTCTTCGGTAGGAACTTTGCCTTTATTAATCAAATATTCTTCTGCGTCCCCTCTTAGTTTATTTTCGTATTTAGAGCCTTTTGAAGCCTTATAAGCTCTTCTTCCAGCATCATTATTATTTTCTTTCCAATTGTCGGCAACTCTTTCTTTAACATTAAGCTTATTGCGTTCATTTAACAAACTTCTGTATTTTTTTGCATTAGAGCCGTTTATTCCTTCCGCTTCCATCTGTTTGATTTTCTCATCAATTTCAGAAAGACGTTCTGATTGCTCGGCAGAAAAATTACGACTTTTGTTCCTTCTGTTACGCATATTTTTCTTGTGAACATTTGCACCCGTATAACCTTGGAATTTTGCGTCTTTGTTTATTTTTTTGTTAGCTTTGTAATCTGCTTTTGCCGCATATTCATTTTTGTTCATATTCATTAAGCGCTGTTGTTCTTGCTTAATTTGCAAATAGTCTTGAATCAATTCATTATGTTCATCATCAATTTGTTTGCTTTCAAGCTGGGCAATAATTTCTTCATTGCTCATTTGATCAAGATTTTTGTCAAAGCCAAAAGCTTTAAGTTCTTCTTTAATTTCATTCTTATTTCTGTCAAGCTCGCCAAGCACCTTGTTTTGTTTTTTTCTGCTTCTTCTGTCGGTATGCCTAAACAACTTATCTCTCTTATCTTGCTTTTTTTGTTGTTTTTCAAATCTCTTTTTGTCTTTGATTTTATTTTTTCTTTTTGCTCTGAGTCCCTTGCCCTTTTGAAGCTTTTTAAACTCTTTTTGTGCATCTTTGGCTTTAAGATATTCGTCCGAAGAAATTTCTCCGTTCTTGAATTTTTTCTCAGCATCTTTAAACTCTTGTTTTTTGCCCTTTCTATTTTGAAGTTCTTCGTTTGCTTGCTCTCTAAGTCTTGAATAAGTTTCAAGAGTTTTTTCCTCTTTTTCACTGAGTTTTTCTTTTTTAGCTTTCTTTTCAAGCTTATTAATACCTCTTTTAAGCTTTCTACCTTTTCTTCCCTTGCCCGCCAATCTTTTAAGCTCTTTTTTAGAAAGTTCGGAAGTATCAACACCAAGCTCGTTTGGATCATCACTTTCCCTTGAACTAATTCCAAGCTCTTTATCTCTTTTTGCTTCCGATTTTTGGGTTTCTCTTGCTTCATGCGGATTTGCAAGAGCTTTGGTATATTTCTTCTGCTTTTCCAAATATGCCTGCATCTGCTTTTGAATTAAATCTGTGTCGGTAGAATAAGTTTTTAAAGAATTTTTCAAATCTTTTTTTGCCTTATTCATTTCACTTTTTCGTTGCAAAAGATTTATTTTATCTTTTGAAGCCGAAATAACGCTACTCATTGGAAGCATTCCGATAGCCTTATCTTTTGCTTTTTTCAAAAATTTCTTTCGCTGGCTAGGAACAACCATTATTGAACCTGCCTTAACAACAGTTACGGCAGCTTTCATTGGATAAGTAAGAACTTTTCCGACTTTGATAAGTGTTTGACCAAAATTTGTCAATGGGTTTTCCGAACTTTGGTCACCGCCAACAATATCTCCGATAAGTTTGCTTACGCCATTTCCGCCGGCGTCGCTAAGCATGGTAAACAAAACCAATTGAAACATAATAGCTGTTGCAAAGTTTAACATATTGGTTACTTCGCTCACAGTAAATGCCGCAAAAAACAGTCCACCTATTCTTTTTATAATCAAATTGCTACCCACAGTAGAAGGGTCAAAGAAATGAATAGAATTAATTACCGGAAACAGCAACAGCACAAAGTTTATGCCAAGAATAGTTCCGTAAGTTCCGAACAATCGGTTAGTATAATTTTTTACCCAAGTGTCATAACCTCCGTTTTCGAGAGGAATGGTAGCACAGGCAGTCGGATAAACAATAATAATCAAAAACAGTTCATAAGCCCTGTTAATAAGCATAAACAAAGCAGACACCGAAACTTTGAACAAAATCATTGCCCCAAACACCAAAATCAAATAATTGATTTTAAGTTGCTGAAACACGCTGTCAATAGGAAGCACATAATTTGTTTTTAATATGCCTTTTGTAAAGACATCTCCAAACATATAGCTTATGTGCATTTTTCCGCCATAGAGAGTGCTTATCGTCGAAACCTGAGCGGTATAAGAATTTGTTACCGCATCAAAGTCAACATCAAGTTTAGGAACAAGCGAATCCGGGTCAAAAAGCATTCTGAAAAATCTTACTATCGAGCTAAAAACTCCCGATTTCCCGTTATCTTGCATCGACAGTCCAAAAAGTTGACCCGCAACACCAACAACGCTTGATTCGATTTTATCTCTGTAAAATTGAACATCATTGGTTGAATTTTGCTTGATTGCCGTAGGATAAATTCCGTCTTCAAAAATACCTTTTGCAGAAATCATTTGACCACGAAGAATATGGCTTGAAGTAAATACGGCATCATAGCTTCCCACATCGCCAACTGTCAGCGGATAAAAATATGTATCGATTACTCCCAGATTATTTGTAACGGGCTTTTCCATTGCAATAATATATTTTGCGCCTTCAAGCTCATCACCATTTTCCGCATTGCGAAGATGGGTATACTGAATCGGCATTCTCACATTAGGTTCAACAGTAGCATTGCCCGTCATATAGTTAGACACCCACCTAATAGCACGCCAATCATTGTTTGATTTAAAGTTAGAAGCATTAATATAGCCCGTAGGAAGTTCTTCCAAATTGTTGTCTAAAAACTTAATTCCGAAATACGAAACAGTTGTGTCAAAAATTCGCTTCATTTGAACTTCTTCCACGCCCAAAGAAATAATGCTTTCCAAAATTTGCTCAATGGTTTTAAAGTAAACAGGAGTTGTGGTTCTTACACAAAAGTCCACAACATCAGCCATAACATAATATTCTTCTTTGTAATTTTGAATACGCCTGTATTTATCAAAAATATCGCCGTCAGAGCTAAGACCCTTTTTTACATCATAAACGGTGTAATAGGATTCAACATCACCGTCGCTAGCCTCTCCCGTAATGTTATTAAGAGAGTCATAACTGAAAAATCCGTCAAACTTAAACATCATATAGGTTGAATAAGTAATGTTATCCGAACTTTTCAAATACTCCAAAAATTCGGCAGTAGGAGCATTATCGCTGTAATACTCCAAAATTTCGTCTTCTCTTGTAAAATCATACATAATAGGAATTCGATAGTTATTATTTGCATAAATTCTGTAACTATTGGCAGATGCCGATGCCGCCGAAAAAACCTGCGAGCCGATCGAAATTGCGCCCGAAGGGTTTGTTGCATTATAAAGCGTTTGCAAAATTGCGTTAGAAGCCACAATTCCGACCAACGCCATCATAGGTGTCAAAAGCATCAAAACAAAGGCTTTTAAAGCCGTTTTAATTGCCGAAAGCGATTGATTTTGCTGAGAACCTTTCAAAGATTCAAAAGAAGTTTTTATTATTGCCACTATCGAGAAGAAAATAATAAGAACTATTGCAAGCACAATCAAAGCCTTAATTATTGGCAAAACAGTTTCTTTTGACGACCACAGCAAGTTAAACACCATGTCCGAATCCGCAGAAAAAACCGAATCCAACGAATCCCAACGCATGTTTAAGCCCGCAAGTTGCTGAACATAACTAAATACTATGTCAACAAAATAAAGCACCCACTTTAAAACCGCATAAAACAAATTCATAACAAAGTTTATGAGTTTTGTAAACCAGCCTGTTGAACCCGCACCAAAATCAGCAACAAGAAAAACAGATGATGGGTTCATCACCACATTTTTAAGTGCACCAAATATATTTGATACTTGCATCTGTTTTTCTCCTGCTTTTATTTTGAAACTTTTAATAGTTTTTGTCAAACTATATTAATTTTTTGTAGAAATAATTATCAAATTTAATTATTCTTTGTCAGAGCCCGAAGAACTGTCTTTGTCAGACTTAGAAGAATCGCTCTTTCCATTTTTGCTTTGAGCGGCATTTTCGCCTGATTTTTTAGAGTCTTGCTTATCTATCTTCTCTCTGCCAGGATTTAAAGCCTTGCCCTTTGTAATGTCTTCTTGTTGTTCTTTTGCTGCTTTGTCCATTTCTTTTAAAAACTTAATAGGGTGTCTTGCAATGTATGCAGCGGGGTTAACAGCACCCTCGCCCATCTCTTTTTCCTCTTTTGCACCTTTATCTTTGCCTTCGTCACCTTTGCTATCTTTACCATTTTCGCCGTTTGGATTATTAGGATTTTCAGGAGGTTTATTAGCCTCTCCGTTTGAACCGTCAGTTTCATTTTTAAACTTTTGGTTATTTTTTTCGCCTTCTGTTTGCTTATTTTCTTTACTTTCGTCTGTTCCGTCAAGTTTGTCAGGATCTTTTTTCTCATTCTCTTTTTCGAATTCGTCTTCTCTGCTTGATTTTTTGTTTTTCTTATCTTTTGTGTCTTTGTAAGGAGCCTTTCCTTTTTTGCCTCCTTTTTTGTCATCACCTTTTTGCTTTGGAACATCAAATTCAGGTCCGCCAACTCTTTTCATAAATGCGTTTGCACTTTTAGCTTGATTAATCTTTTTAAGTTGACGCTGCTTGTTTTCTTCTTTTCTAAATTCCTTAACCATCTTTTTTGAAACGCTCTTAGAAACACCATGAGCCTCTAACGCCTTTCTCATAGCCTTATCTTTAACTTTGTTTGTAGCCCACCTTCCTGCATCAATCGCTTTCCCAACAAGTTCAGAGCCCGGCAAAGAATGTTTAAATGATTGAATAGCCGCATCT
Organism: uncultured Eubacteriales bacterium; assembly: GCA_948787875.1. Classification (GTDB taxonomy): domain Bacteria; phylum Bacillota; class Clostridia; order Christensenellales; family UBA1242; genus RGIG1681. The sequence continues at coordinate 20,648 of CAQFKO010000012.1, read as the reverse complement.
TTTGCTTCCAAAAGAAGTTTGCCCGTAAATGCATCTTTAACATTAGTAAACGAACCTTTAATCGACTTATAAACATCTGAAATATTTTTTAATCCGTCACCAGAAATAGGTGAAGAGAATGCATCGGTAACCTTGCCCATGGTAATGATTTGAGTAAGAAGGTTTCCTGCCCCACGAATAATACTTCCGGCAGTAACGATAAACAAGAACTTAACTATTGCGTTAACAAAGTTAGCTGAGAAGAAGTTAAATCCGCCGATTGCCGTGATTTTGCCAATCGTAAATTCAGAAACAAAAGTCATGCCCGTTATTGTTGACATCAAAATATAATAAACATTAAAGCCGACAACAATACCAAATGCTTGAAGCAGTGATTGTGTTAAATAGTTTCGCCACTTTTCAAAAATCTTAATAGATTTCTTTTTAGAATCTCCCACATTCAAACTTTCGGTAGAAATAACAACAGGTCCAATTAAGGTTAAGAATGTTAAGTCAAAAATACGCTGAACAACTGCAATGCAACCTCTAAATAACAATGGAATAACGGTTGAAAATGCCAATACCAGCAAGAAATATTCAATAAATCCAAGTGCGTAGAAATAACTGAATGTGTCAAGCACATTAAACTCATTAAATCCGTCAATTGAACAGTCATAAGCATTGGTAACTTGCAAATAATAAACACTTGCATCAGATTTAAGGAAACTTGTAATATTAGATTGAGCAATAAAGTTGGTTTGACTGTTTGTTCCGCTAAGTTTAGTAGATGTTGCGGTATTAACAAACTTAGTAAATCCAATTGTTTGAGTTTCTTGTGTAATTCTCGTTAAATTCAAAGCTTCGTCGGTCAAAGATGCCGCAGCCGAAATATCGGTTCTGTAAAATCTTACTTTATGGTCTTCCATTTTTATTGCGGTAGGTTTTAAGTCTGCGGTCAAAACGCCTTTTGCAACAATAGGCTGAGCCACAGCCTTTCCGCTTGGGTCATTGTAATAAGAGGTTGTAACATAAAGTTTTTGGTCAGCGTAATCTGCTCTGTATTTTGCATAGTTGCTGTCAGAAGCAAATGAACCGCCATTTGTATCTCTCGCCAATATAGGAACATATTTGCCAATACGGTCGTCATAGGTACACAAAATAAATGTATCGCCTTTTGCCTCGTCATAATTCCCGTCCCTGTCATATAAAGAGTTATATTCAAGGTTAACAAGCTCTTCAATAGGTCTGTTTTCCAAGCCGGCAAGTTTTAAAACTATGTTTTTAGATGCCGTGCTTATGCTAAACCCACCAAAAATAAATTGCCCATTGTCATAAACAGGAATATATTCGCCTCCAACAAGTTGTCTTGACAAAAGTTCCTCTTTTATGGTTCTGCCTATTCTTTCAGACTTAACAACATCTCCGCTTCCCGAGTAAGCAAAATAATTAAACTCACTGCTAATAAGATTAAACAGTGCAATATATCTTGTTGCGTTTTCAGCACCCGACTCGTTTGAGTTTTGTGTAAAATCAACAATTTTTTCCATCAAAAGGCGTTTAAACTGCTTAAAGGTTATTGCATCTAATTTTGCCGCATTTTCATAAACGGTTTCGCCTTCATCTTCGCTGGTAATCAAATAAGAAATAACATTTTTAAATACAAGATGCATTCTTTCTGATGCAGTGCTTGTTCCGCCCGGATTATAATATCCAAATGAAGAATATATGTCGCTCATAACAAAATTCATATATTCAACAATAGCAATTCTCTTTTCCTCTTCACTCATTTCGGTAAGAAGGTATTCTGAACCGCAAGCCCTAACCAGCCTCACAATATTAGCATAAATCGGGTTGTCAAGAACTCCAAGATTTTCCAGCGTTCTTTCGGTATCGCCCACAATAAGTCTAATAAATGTGTCAGTCGAAATATCTTCATTAAGAGCAAGATAAGTGATAATCAAATATTCCGGAGTAACCAAAATCTTGTCATTTTTGTTAACATCAAGCGGGTTATATGCATAGATATAATCGGTTAAAAGCAGTCCGTCGCTGATGTTTTCCGACAGGTCGTTAAAGTTGCTTAAATAATAAAGTTTTGCAGTATAATCAGCTATTGAAGAAACAAATTGTCTAAGTTCTTTAAAACTGCTAAGTTTAAGTTTTACTCTTCCGTCATAGTGGTCGTATGCCACCAAAATTTCCATCATACCGGCACTGCCATGATCTGTGTAAATTGGCTCGATTCCGAATTTTTCAAGGAATGCTCCGCCATAAACATACTCGGCAATTCTTCCTGTGGAAGTTGTTGTTGTCAAGGTATAGTTTCTGTTTTCAATGTTAAAGCTATACCCTTCTGTAACATAGTTAGCACCAAATTGTCCAAGCATAAAGGTTATGCTTGATTTTGTAATAACGTCAAGTTTTGTTTGCAAAGCACAATAACTGTCAAGATTATTATACATTTTGCTTAAAGCATCATAAGTTTTGTCATAATCTTTGTCGTCAATAGACTCAACTTTTAATGAGCCGTTTGAATTTGATTCACCTGCGCTAAGAGAGCAAACCGCACCAAACTCACTGAGAATTTTAGAAACATTTTCTTTTAACTTAATAATATCATTCCAAGCTTTGACATCACCTTTTGGTGAATTTATAAGCATATGAATCATGCTCAGCGGATTTTCTTGAAGCACAGAATTAACAAGGCTTAAATATTCGTTAGAATTTGCAAATGTCTTTTTCAAAACATTTATAGGAGCAGTCGGAGCAGGTCTGTTTTCGTTAAATCTGTCCGCATAATCCAAAACATCTTCAATAGCATCAAAAGTATTATAATCAAGTTCTATGCCATATAGCGGAGTAATAACACTTGCAACTTTCAAAGATTGAATCAAAAGTTGAGCCTTATAAAGATTGTAATATTGAATTTGATTTGCAGAAGCAGTAGCATCCACCCCTTCAACACTTGCCCATCTGGCAATATTTCCATCAAGATAATCTTTAAAAATATTTATGTATTCAGGGAATCTTTTTGGACTTGTTCCTCGTTTTAAAAGTCTTTTGTAAGTTGACCAATAAACATCTGACAAGAAACAATAAATATCGTCATTATCGCTTATTAGAATATCCGATGTATTGCCATAAACTCTGCTGTATTCCGCATCTAGTGCTTTATAAACTTTCATAAATGAAGAATAGTCATTCAAACTTGCCAAAATTTCTTGGTCAGTAGCATCTTCATTAATAAGTGCTCTATAAACCTTTCTATAATTAAAGGTAAAGGTTGGTGTTCCGTTTCCGATAACTGAGTTTTCATATTTAACAAGTTCATAGAACGAACCGTAAGAGAACGATGTAACAACATTTCCGTTTTCATCGGTAAGTCCGTTAACAAATGCATAATATTTTGCATAATCGCCACCGGCATACGCCAAAGACTCATAAATAGTGTATTGAGCATAAACTCTTGTAGCGATTTTGTAAAGGTATTCGCCAAAATCAGAAGAAAGCATAATGGTTGCAAGATAAGATTTATAGATGCTCATAGTAAAGTTATCTACTTTTCCGTCAACCACTTCAAGCCCCATTTCTGCGGCAATATCATCAAGCACCGAAGCAAAAGAATAATTAAACATTTCGGAGAATATTTTCGCTTGGCTCTTAACGGCATTGTAATTTTCCTCACCCATAAGCGAAAGCATCAAAGATTTTATAACCTCTTCATCAAACACAGGAGAATATTCATAATCTGAAATTCCGTTATTGTTTTCCTTTGCAACAGAAAGGAAGAATTCAGAAAGCACAAGACCTGCTGCTGTAATGTTTGCAGAGTTTCCGCTTTCGATTATATTTCCGCTGGTATTAGCAGAAGTAAAATCTCCAAGAGTGTCTATCCAACCGCTAGTAGAAATAAGTGTTTCCCAATTAAGATTAGGATAAAGCACAAACATATCATTCATCAATTTTTGAGGCCAATTAACTTCCCTTACTATCGGACTGATAAACAAATGGTCAGGTGGATATTTAATGGTATCGTTAAGGTCAATTTTGAAATTTCCGAATACATTTGTGTTAACTGAATAATAGAAATCAGTTTCAACTCCGTCAACTTTTTGCGGATAGCTAAAAGATGTAGGGGTTTTAAAATCGGTTTCTTTTATGCCGTTGTCAACTCTAACCATAAAGCTGATTTTTTCGCTGTTGAATCTTATGTTATAGTCGTCAACAGAGCCTTTGCTTATAATTTGAACAAAAGCACTGTTATTGTCATTTGCATCAACTCTAAGGCATTCATTAATTTTTTTGTCTATTTCAATTTCATTATTAAATTCAGGCATAACATCAATTGAGGCAAATG
>CAQFKO010000012.1:0-16302 GCA_948787875.1 uncultured Eubacteriales bacterium | reverse complement strand
TTATAAACCATTCCATTGATATAGATAAGCCTTATAACTTTGTCTTTGCTTGTTGAAAGCACATCAATAACATTGGAAGTTTCTTTTAAAGATTTAAGATTTGCCCCTTCAAAAACGTTTCCGTTAACAGATCTAGAAGCCTCTTTAATTATAATATAATCAAGCACTGTCCAAGTAGATACGTCAGAAATATCAAAACCGCTAGATAGTTGCATATTGATTTTTCCAACGGTTTCAACCGAAGCCGAACCATTAATAATATTATCATATTCAACATCGCTCACATCAAAAAGGTCAAATCTGTCAAGAACACTGCTGTCTTTGTTTTCGTTAAAGAAGAAATAATTATCATAAACAAAGCTGTTAGAAACAAGATCAGTTCTTATTGCCAAACTGAAATCTTTAATTGTTGCCAAACCGGAAGGATTTGAAGGACTTACACTTGTAGAAAACTCAACATCAACATTGTTTTGACTAATAATATTAATGCATTGTTTGAGGTCTCTTGCAAAAAGTTGTTGCAAAACATCAAAGTTCAACAGTGTTGTTCCGATATCTGCATCACCCTCTCCAAGCTTAACAACCTTAACCGAAATTGCACTTCCATATCTGTCAAACTTAACATTGTGTTTTATGTAACAGTTAACCCCGCCGTTTTCGATAATAGTTTGGAAATTTGTAATGGTTTTTCCCCTACTGTCTTTAAAATAGCCTTCTTTAAAGAAATAATAAATGATAAAGTCAGAAAGTTTCCAAGTGTTATAGTCATAAGGCTTAAAATCTTTTGAAAACGCAAATTTAAAGTTAACCAAATTGTTATTTGAAGCAGCGTCGAGTTTAGGAGCAAAGTTATTGTCTGTGTAGGTGTTCAAAACACCGCTACTGCTGTTGTTTGAAGAGAACGACAAAAGCTTAGACATTTTGTCAAATGTTATGGCACTAGACTCAGAGGTGTCCGTTCCTTTAATAAGCAAAACATTTTTGCTTATTGTCTCGTTATAAACAAGGTTGATTTTTGTAATGTTGATATATTGTTCGCCAATCTTAATAAATTGAGAATTTCCGTAAGTGTAAACCTTAGAAGACAAATCGGTTGCCATTCCAAGATATTTTAACAAAAAGTCAAAGGCATTATAAGATATAACATCATCGCCCACTTTTGAGAAAGTCAAACTTTCGTCCGAAACTTTTACATTAAGAGTAACATCATTAACATCACAAATAGCATAATAGTTTAAGTTAGATGCGTTTTGAACAAAATAAATTTCGTCCAAATATTCATAACCCGCCCCCACCTTTTTAACAGGCATTTTAATAAAGTCCAAACTTCCCTCTTTGCTTCCTGTCTGTTTGAATGCAATAAGTGAAAGATTGGTAAATTCGGCAGAATTTAAGTCAAATTCAAAATCAACACTGCCCGTTGCAACCGAAGAAATGGAAGAGTTTTCAGGAGCAAGAAGCAACACATCATTAATATAAATATATTTTGTGCTATTATTTACTTCAAGTCCAACAAAAGTTTTGCCCGTTGCGTCGGTATAAATTTTAAATTGAGAATCGGTTCTGAAATTTCCGAAATATTTATAATAAATAAGGTCAAACCAAGTCCAAGATTTTGAATTACTTTCAGTTGCAGTTGCATTTATTATTGAAGATAAATCGTCAACATTGCTTGAATTGTCGGAAATATTTAACAAATTATCAAGATTTTGGTTAAATGTTAAATAATTTGAAGAAATATAACTGTTTTGGTCACTATACTCTCCGTCAATTTGTTCAACAGCCAAAAACAATTCAAGATAAAGTTTTGCAATTGCACTATTAATGTTTGCGAGTGAAACTGTGTTGTCTTCATTAATTGTTATTTCACATATATCGTTAAGCAAAATAATATAAACTTCTTCGTTTCCGTTTTCAAGAGTAGCGGTTATTCTAAGATATTTATTCTCTCCCGAAACAGAGGTAACATATTCTCCCGAAATTTCAAAGTTAGAAGCACCGTCTTCAATTAAATCTGACATATAAAGAATAACATTAAGCGGAGTCCAAGAATTTATATCTGAAACCGAAAAACTTGTTGAAATTTTTGCTTCCAAAACAGATTCAGGGTCAAGGTCGCCCGGATTTTTGATTAAAGAAGCATAATAGTTTTTAAACAAATATAGCAAGTGTGCTTGTGATGCAAATGTAGAATTTGCAGTTGCAATATTATACGGATTAGAATCGGCAGACTTAAATTCAACATAATTTAAACCTTTTCCGTCATGAATTGCAATATAAGACTTTCCGTCACTGCCATCAGCATTTATTGTTGTCATAACATCAAAGTTGTTTTTGTTCATGCTTCCCGAAATCTTAAAGATTAACGAATCCAAATAAGTAAATTCAGAAGCAGTCAAATCATTTACATCAATTCCGCCAAAAGCAGAATATGTGCCAACTTTTTTAAACCATTTTTTGTTCAAAATCACAGGGTCAAGTTCAAGTTTAGACTCTTCACTAAATCTTATTGAAGAAGAGGTAGAAATATCGGCAACAAAAATGTAATAATACTTGTTGTCAGTATTATTTTTAACTCTTATATAATAGTCAGAGCCGTCTGTATAAATTTTAAAGGCAAAGGTATTGCCATTATGCCCAAAACCGCGCAAAATGATTTCCAAAATATCATAAACATAGGTATCAGAAGAAGCATTGCCGATGTTATATGAAAACTCCGAACTTTTGTAATAGCTTAATTTTGAATTGCCATTTTCATCTTCAAATGAAGAAGCATCAAAAATCAATCCCGAATAATCATTTTTAACAACATCAGAAAAGTTTGGTCTGTTGGCAACATCATATTTTGATTTTGAAGAAGTTATTGTATTGTTTTGAGAAATAGAAGCACTAAAAGTTCCTTCCGAAATTTTAACTGCTTTTTCTCCCACAACAAAATACAAGTCATTTTCTTTTTTGATAATATAAGAAGAATAAGAGCCAACCGCATTTCCCGTCAAATAATAAATTGCCGCATCAAGTGCTGTCCAAGTAGAAATATCATTAAAATCAAAATTTGAATTTGTATAATTGTAATTTGTTATATCGTCATAAATTTCAAAGGTATCGCCTTTGTCGATTATAAAGCCATTTCTGTTAACAAGTTCGTCAATAATTTGGTCAATACCAAAAACTGAACTGCTTATTTCAGAATATAAACTATTTGAAATTCCGTTAAAATCTGTTTGAAGGTCAGAAGAGGTTGTGCCATAAAGTTTTGCAACAAAAGAAATTGCAGAAGAGTTTAGCCATTCGTCCAAACTGTTAAACTTAACAGTTATGTCTGTTCCGTCAAAAAATCTCATAGAAAGAACATTAGACTCACTCAAATAAACCACATCATTGCCAAAATTCGAGCCGTTTTTACTGAATCTGTAATAATTTGTTCCATTTAGTTTGTAAACCAAAGAATTATAGCCACTTTCTTTTTTAACTAAATCCTCAATTTCAGGCAAATAACCCGCCTTAGAAAGTGCTACCAAAACCAAGTCACCCGTCGTCCAAGTAGAAAGTGTGCTTGCGTCAAAAGAATCCGAAAAATTAAAGTTTTTAATTTCTGTTTCGGCATTATAAAGATTTGAACCGTCCGCAAATCCAACAAACAATTCTTCGTCATTATAATCAAAATTGTTCAACATTTCCGTTTCTTTGTGCGACAATTCCGTAATCATTTTCATGGTTGAAATATTTTTAATTTTGTTTATATCAAGATAAATTCTTTTATAATTGCTTCCCGTTCCGTAGTCAATAGCAAGAACAACTTCATTAGTCAAATAAACCTGTCCATTGGTTTGAAGAGATTGAACGCTTCCGCGAACCTTGCAAAGCTCGCCATAAAGTGAAGAATATTTCAATTCGTCAACACTGTTTGCAATTCCGGGATACTTTGCAAAAATATAGAACAAAAAGTAATCACGATATGTCCAAGTGCTTGGGTCTTTGTAATCAAAGGTAGAAGAAAAACTTAATGCAAAGCTGCCGTATTTTTCAAAATCGCTTTCGCTAAGTTCACTTTCAACCGAGCTTGCGAGCGCTTCATAAATAAATGAATTTGCAGAATGTTCCCCGCCGTCAATACCTGTAATATCGGCACTCACGCCGTTAAAATCAAATTTGTAATTATAAACCAAAAACGCTTCGGCAGCAGCCTCGGTTAAGAAATGAGTTCCTACTCCGCCACTGATAAGATAATAAACTCCGCCTTGATTAGACAGTTCATAATAAGTTCCGTTTATCAACAAATAATAACCGACTTTTTGTTCAGCACCGTTTTCAATAGATTTTGAAGCAATTTTATAAACAGGAAAATTCACTCCGCCCTTATCATAATCATAGTCCGAAAAAATAAGATTTTTGTTTACATAAGGGTCTTTTCTAAGAGTGTTCATATAAGACAAATCTTTATAAAATTCATAAACCAAAATCTCATCGGTATAAGTCCAAGTGCTAGTATTATTAATATTAAAACTTTGGCTAAGTTTAAGATTTGTGTTTGCGCCCTCAACAACATTGATAGTAGTAAAAGTATCATTCAAAAACTCAACATCATCATAAGTTTTAAGCTCATAATAAAAGTTTCCAAAACTATCACGATTTGTATTTGACTTAACAGTATTGTAATATGTTCCGTTAATAAGCACGCCATAAACCGTTCTCTCAGGAGAATAAGCGGCAGCTTCGGGATAATAATCACGATAATTGATTTTCAATGCGTCAAGTTCAACGCCTTTTTTTATGTCGCTGAGCGAATATTTAGCAAAGGTATTGTTTGAAGAAAAATGATAAAATTCATAGATAATAATTTGGTCTGAATGTGTCCAAGTTTTTGGATTGGTTGCATCAAATTTGTCTGAAAATTTTATAAGAACTTTTTCGTTAGACCAATTAACAACATTAAGAAAGTCTTTGTTACGCTCCATAATCTTATAGAGGTCATCACTGTATTCCCCGATTCCAAGCATAGCCATAATAGATTTAAGCGCATCAGAAATTGGCGATGTAACATTATAACTCATTTTGTAAGTAATTTCATAAGTGTCTGAATTGCTTCCGTCACCGTTAATGTCGTTTGCATCACGATATTTTATTGTAAGCGAATTATCATTTGAATTGAAAACAGAAGAGTCAACATATTTCCACTCAATATCTTTTTCGTCTAACGCTTTAATATAATAAGTTGTTCCGGTAAGTTCGGCAAAGTCAACAAAATCTGCCATAACTTGATATTGCTCTGCGGTACAAATAAAGTTTTCATAAATACTGCCATAATTTGAACTATTAGTAAGTTTGTTATTTTTATAACTTACTGTTTTATCAAATGGCAAAAAGCTATTTTCAGAAATTGAAATAGCTGTTTTAATCAATGAACTTTGAACTTGACCCGATTTGATTTTATAAACCAAATCACTGTTTTGGTCAGCACCGTATTCGTCCGGATTATATGCTTCAATAATAATAGGCATACGCTTATTGAGATTGGCATATTTTCTAAACCTATTTGCATCATAGGTTGAAGACGCAAGCACTTGACTTGCAATAGTCGGATTATTAGGCCCTTTTAAAGCATTGTTAAAAGAAGTTAAAGCAGCACTCACGCCCACAAGAATAAATATCATGGTAAGTGGCAAAAGAACCATTCCCATAAGGCTCTTGAATATTCTCATAATGATATCTTTTTTATCATTTGAAACCGTTTTTCCGTCGCCGTTTTCAAAGCCTTCTTGAACAGTTTGAATTTCTTGCCTAATTATCGCAAAAATAGTAAAGATAATAAGAAAAACTATTGCCAAACCAAATAAAGCCTTAAACACAACAACAAGCGTATCCAAAAATCCTATATTTTTTGCTTGGTCCAACATTTCGGAAGGCCCAACGCCTATTCCCAAAAAGCTGTTGATAATATACTCAAAAGCTTCCATAACGCCAAGAACAAACTTACAAATCGTCCAAGCAACATCAATAATAAAATCAAGTATTTTTAAAGCGAAGTTGCCAAGAAACTTCCAAATATAAGACCACCAAGTTACATAAACCGACATAAAACTAGGGTTTGTGCAAAAAGCGGACAAACGCGCAAAGATTGAAGATAAAACGGCCATTCCCTAGTTTCCTCCTTAAATGTAATTTTTTGTGGCAAGCCACACAATTTTTTTAATCAAAAATGTAAAATAAATTATTTAACATCGTCTCTTAGTTTTTCAAACAAGTTTCTAACCCTGTCGTTAACCAAAATATCAACATTAGTCCTTGAATAAGGGCTGGTCATCAAAAAGGCGCGACCTCTTGGGTTGTTAACAATTGTATCTTGCTCTTTTTCATTAATCTTGCCTGCTTTTTCATATAAAAGCACAAGGTCTGAAATATCTTGCGGAGCAAGTGAGAATATAAGTGAATATTGACAAGCATTGATAATAGCAGTAGATTTTCTGGCAATTTCAGGCGAACCGGTAAAGTCTTTGATGTTTTGAGTAATAACAACTTGCATACCTTCGTACTTTCTGATACGCTTAGCCATTTGTTGCATAAAGTCAAGAGCAATGGTTTGTTTTGGGTCAATAAACACATGGGCTTCGTCAATAACAACAATAACCTTTCTCTTGGTTTTATATCTTGCATTATAGTCTTTGTTGTTGATAACTTCGTTGTTAAGCCATCTCATTATAAGAAGCATTTGCGCATTTGCAACCGCACCTGCGTTGTTTGCAAGAAGAGATTGGAAGTTAAACACAATAAAGTTTTCCGCAGAAGAAATTGTTGAATGACCATTCCAAAGCACAGCGTTTCTTCCGCCCTCTGCAAATTTGTTTAAATAGATTTTCAAAATCTTATAGTTGTTTCTGTTATAGTCGTCGGTAGCATTATCATGAAGTTCGCAAATATAGTTATAAAGGTCTTGCATAATAGGAAATTGTTCTGGCCTAACATTTTCAATTTGAGTTGTGTTGTTAATGCCGAATCTTGCATAAAGTTCTTTTAACGCTTGGGTCAAAAGCTCCATGCCGTCCATAGTAATACCTTCCAAAATCATTCCAAAGAATGTTTCCAAAAATTGCATGTGCATTGCAAGCGAAACATTTCCTCCACTTGCGCTGTCTTCGTCATCTTGTGCGGCATTAACTTGAAGCGGATTAATACGCCCTTCCCTTGCCGAACCAACGTCAACAACTTTTCCATACATATTTCTAGCCAAAATATCGTATTCTTTTTCAGGGTCAAGAATAAATATTTTACTGTTGTCTGCCGCAAGATTTGCAAGCAGTGATTTGGTACAGAATGACTTTCCGCAACCAGACTTACCCATAATAACCGTGTTAGAGTTAATACGCTCAGTATCTCTTTGGAAGAAATCCAAAAATACAGGCTCGCTGTTCATGCCGACATAAAAGCCCTTAGGATCTTGAATGGCGTCTGAAACAAATGGGAATATAGCGGCAAGTGAAGAAGAGTTAATACCTCTTTCAAATCTTTTAAGAGTCATACGCCTAGAAACATTACAGTTAATAAATGCTTCTTTTTGTTTTGCAAAAAGGTCATAAGCTCTAAATCCTGCTCTCATAATTTGAGTTCTAAATGCTTTCTTTTGTTCGGTTTCAACCATCATATAAATATTGGTATCAAAAAGCACTTCCGAGCCTTGTTTTATATAAGTCATAAGTTCGGTAAGAGTTTCAAGGTGGGTTTGAACGTCAAGCTGAGCAGAAGCTCTTGAACTTCCCTCAGAAGCTTGAATTCTTATATCCATAATAGATTTATCCAAGCGTTTTTCTGCTTCTGCCTGTTCAACAGGTTTAAATTTCACACAAATTCTTGCACCGGGAACAGAAAAGAATGTTCTGCCCCAAGCATTAGGCACGGCAAGCGGAAATTCAGAAAGTTCAAAATAAGAAAATCCGCTGCCATCAATATTAACTTTGTTAAGACCAAAACTAACCTTGTCGGGAGCAATCCAACTAAGCAAATCTTTTGGTTCAATATTTTTAACTTCTCTTTCATCAAAGTTATTTGTATAATAACTTTTCAAAAATACAGCAGTTTGATTTCGGTCTAAAACCTTGCAATTAAGTGAACCGCCCGAGCCACTTTCAATAGTGCTTTCAACAAAGTTCACAACTTGAAGAAGATTTTTGATATTAGAGCAATAGAATGCAAGATACATATGGTCTTTATAAACAGGAAACTCACTGTCAACATTCATAGATTCAAGATTGTTAATTCTTGCCTCGGCAATTTCAAGCCTTGGTCTAGCCTCGTTGATGTTTGTTGTTCCGTTTCTTACACCTTCCAAAATATCTTCACGCTTTCTGCATTCGTTGTCTATATAGTTATCAAAAACCATTGGTCTGGAAAATTTATATAGTGCACCAAGGTCCTCCGAAGAAATGGTTTTCATAGCATTTTCAATAGTTTCAATATAAATATTTTGTCTTGTTTCAGACAGCATATAAAATTGAACAGAATTAATCTCCAATGCCGCGCCAAAATAATCTTTATAGTCAATAACACCGATTTGGCGTCTGTCGTCATATTCTTGTTCCAAGATACCCATATAAGGCAAAAGGTTGTTGATATTTTTCTTAGAATTATTTTTCATTCGCCTGTAAGAGTTCACACCAAACATAAACTTAAATAGGTCACCAACCTGTTTGTAAAGTCTAACACCCGGTTCAAAACTCATAAATAAAATTATTGTAATAAAAAGCACCACGCCCGAAATAACAAGCCTTGCCACAAGAGGCAAAATACTTGTCATAGCCACAGCGATAATAATTAAAGCGAATAAAACTACAAATATATCCGAAAAATTTATTCCCTTAAAAAATTGTACTTTTACCTTTGTTGATTTAGGTATCAGTCTTGTTGCCATAATAATCTCCTTTTTTGAATTAGCCAAAATTTCTGGTTTTGCCCAAAGCAAAGTAAATATTTATGCTCATAATTTTTAGCAAATTTTTTTCAAAAACTAGCAAATAATAATAGTTTTTTAAATAAAATTCAAAATGTTTTGCGTTTTTTGTTTTTGTACTTGTTTTAAAAAATTTTATGTCCAAATTGTTTTGTGAATAAAATCTGAGGGTTTCCCCTGCCCCAAATAATTAGGGGCAAGGGATCGTCAGATTAAAATTATTTAAGCTTAATGTCTTTGATTTCAATGCCAAGTTCTTGAAGTTTTGAAATAAGCTCTTTTTCTGTGTCGTCGGTTCTTCTCTTGTTAAGCTTAATTTCTTGCCCAAGTTGTTTAGCCTTTTTGTCAGAAGACTCATTATATTTTTTAATTTCTCTTTTAAGCTTAGATTGAACATTTTTAAGTGTGTTGATATTTGCACCAAAGTCACTGCTAAGTTTGTCTGTTTGTCTCTTAATAAATGCTTTAAGGTCTGCCTGAGTTTTGTCATTAAGACTCTTATACATTCTTTCAAGATTAGCTTTGTTTTGCATAACAAATCTTCTTGCAATTTCTTCAACCTGTCTGTCGGTAACAGAGCCTTTAACAACCTTTTGACCACCCTTGGTAAAGAAGTCATATCTGCCCGTAACTTTTGCATTACTGCTAACTCCAACTTTGCTTCCGCTTGATTTAGCTGCCGAAATTTGTTTAGAAGCATATTTGTTTTCAAACGATTTCTTTCTTGCAAGAGCCTTGTCAAGTTCTGCATCAAGGTTTCCGAGTCTGATTTTAGAGTTCTGCATTTGCGACCAAACTTTTTGCATTTCAGCCTTAGTCTTGCTGTTCATCTTCATGCCGCTAAGTCTGTTATACTCTTTTGCCAAAGATTTTCTAAGCATCTCTTCGGTTTCTTTCTTTGCTTTTGCTTGGTTGTAACTGCGCATAATGTTGCTATAAACTTGCTTGTTAACCGAATCCATAGCCTTAACCATTGTTGGCGACATGCCACCTCTAAACACTTCATTCTTGTCAACCCTAACACCGTTAAGTTTTGTAAGGTTGTGCTTGTCTGCTTTTAAAGTAGCATTGTTAACAACTTTTCTATTGGCTTTTGTAAGCTCATCATCAAGATATTTTTGAAGTTGAGAAGTTCCTTTAAACTTAGAAAGATTTTTAGCCAAATCAGGCAATTGATTTTTAACTTGACCCAAAATCTGATCAAATTTAAGATTATTCTTTTGCCCGTTCATAACAGTCTTTAATGCTTTGTTAAGATCTTCTGCCTTAACCTTGTCAAAGTTAATTTCAGCTTTTGAAGTAACTTTTCCAAAATTCTTTCCAACAAATTCTTTTGCAGCATCTTTTGTTGCTGAAATAAATGGCGCAGAAGTCTTCAATCTCTTTCCGACTTGACCAAGTTGCTCTTCCAAGGCTTTCATAACATCACGCTGCTGAATAGCAATAGATTTATTTTCAAGACCACCGCCAATTCCTTTTTTGCCATAAATCTTTTTATACAAATCCGGTCCAAGTTTTGCTTTCATTTCTTCGGCAAACTTAGCTTTGTCTTTAATATTTTTAGCAGTAATGCCAACAGAATCAAGTTGACTCTTAATTGTAGAAGCCTCATTTCTAAGTCTAAGTTTTAATGTTTCACTGCCTGTGCCTTTTGCTGCAAGTCTTGCAATTCGGTTACTAATTGCTCCGCCTTTCTCAACTCTGTTTTGTGCATTGGTAATAGCAATAGCTTTCACAAATGACTTGGTTGTTGCACGGTTTTTCTTGTAAGCAGAATATCTGACAACTTGGTCGCCGATACCCTTTTCTTCAAGGAACGAAACTTTGTTAACCTTGTTGTCTTTTGCAACCTTTTTAGATGCAAGCATATATTGTTGCCCAAGTTTGTTTTCTAAAATTTCCTTTCTGATTTTAACTCTGTTTTCAGCATTATCAGCCAAAACATTACCTTTTTCATCTTTTACTAAACCGCTAGCCAATCCATCAATCATAAATTTGGCTTCTTTTTCAACTGAACTAGCAGATTTTGCACTCAAATAAGTTTTTGTAAGTTGAGAGAACCTCTTTTCATCTCCAAACTCAATTGAATCATTTCTTATGCCCTTTGTTGAGTTGTATGTATCAATTCGCTCAGAAGTAAATGCAAGATCACGCTTGTGTTGTTCTTTGTTTTCTTTGGTTTGCCAAGGAACAAATTTAAGTGAACCAATAGCGTCTGCTGCTTTAAGAACAAGATTCCTATTTTTAGGAGCAGTAACAGCACCAGCCCAATTATAAATTTCACTTGGATTAACAGTGTTAAGTGCTTCTTTTTTGAGCAATGATTGCTGTTTGTCCCAAGCCTGCTGTTCTTCGTTTGTCATGTTATAATAATCAGCAGATTTTTGTTTGTTTTGATAAATCTTCTTAGCTTCAAGTTCGTCAATCTTAGCATTTCTTTCTTCGGCAGAAAGTGTTGCAAATTGTCCTTTTCCAGATTTGATATCTTTTATATGTCTTTCAAGTGCAACATTCCAATTGTTATAAGCTGCTGCCTGTTCAGGAAGTTTTGATCTGTGTTTATACAGAACGCCTTTTCTGTTAGCCTTAAATTGTGGAGTATCTTCTTCCTCTTCAAAGAACTCTTTAAGAGTATCAGGCAAATGCTGTTTCTTTTTATTTTTCTTAATCGGAGCACCATCTTGAATAGCTTTTGCCGCAAAGAAACTATCAATCTGTTCTTGCGAAGCATGGGAACTAGGAGCTACTTCGGCTTTAATATTCTTATTCAAAAGAGCCTTAAATCCTGCACTCATTTCATCTATATTCTTTTGAGATAAGGTTGAAATATCTAATCCCTTTTTACTAACTTCGGCCAAAAGTGCCGGGTTATTTTTAATAGCATCTCTTTCTCTATGTAATAAATCACGTTTATTTAATGATAAAGTCACATCGCCCGCAGCCATATTCATAAGGTGTTGTTTTGTGTCTTGATGCTTGTTCATATAAAGGTTAATTGCTTCACCACCAAATTGTGCTTTTACATCTTTCAAATATGCTACATTATCAACTATATTTCCATCTTTATCTTTGTACTTATCAATATCAACACCTTTTGCTTTTGCAAGTTCTTCGGTAATTCTATCAAGTTCAGCCTTAATTTCGTCTTTGCCCAAGAAATTGCTATTATTAAAGATATTTTGAAGCAATTGAGTGTTTCCATTGTTAATTTGCTGTTGAAGCATATTAAGATTAAAGTTAAACTCATTCTTCTCATTGCCAGACATTTTAGAAACATCTTTTTCAACAGTAAGGTCTCCCTTTTCAAGATTTTGACGAATATAGTCTTGCTTCATTAAATCAAGCGCTGCTGAACCTTGGTCATCCTTAGCCATGTCTTTGATAACTCTTCCAATATCTGCCCTTTCCATAATTTTGGCATTAATTTCAGAATCATTATTATTATATCTCATTATATCTAAATAAACTGATTTCGGATCTTCTATATCGCCTTTGCTAATTAAATAATCAAGTCTTGTTTGAGCATCTTTTTCAAACTTATCACCAAAGTTATCAAGTAAGAATTTGTTTCTTTCAGTTTCAGAAGCATGTTTAAGCTCTTTTCCATTAGTCATTCTAGTATAAAGATCTTCGGCTTTATTCATTGTTCTGTCACTATCTAAAATCATACCAAGTTTAATATCTTGTTTTTTACCGTAGCCAGCCGCCAATTTTTGTCTATTGATTCTATCAAGATGTTCTGCATATTTGTTATTAAATTCAGCTGCATTATTGTCATCAGCAAGGAATGCATCAACTTTATCTTTTGAAGTATAGTTCTTATCACCAAGTAAATCACGAAGAGCAAAATCACGAGCATTTTCTTCGTCTTTTGCATCGGTAACTTGATAACTGTCAGTCAATCTATCAATAACTGCTTGCTTAGCATCGTCAGAAGCTGTGCCGTTTTTAAACATGCCTATCAATGCTTCATTGTTGATCATGTCCTTTTGAGAGTTATATAATTCAGCAAGTTTTCTTTCAGTGGCAAGTTGTTCTTTTAAATTATCAATATTCCCACCATTTTGATTTTTGTAAATTGAATTTCCGTTTTCGTCATAGATTTGAGATTTTAGCAGTTCATTTTTTGTATCATCATCAAGACTTTCATTTAAAACATCAATGGCGTTTTGATTAATTCCATCATCTCCAATAAGACCAACAAGTTTATTGTTAAGTTCACTAAACTCCTCAGGAGAAAGATTCTTTAAATCTTTTCCAGCAAGTTTTGCTTTTTCTGCTGCAAGCACAATATCTTGCTCAGAGGTTAAGCCCATTTTTTGAAGATTTAAAATTTCACTTGGTGAAAGTTTCAAAGCTGCAAAGGCTTTATTATAATCTGTATCACTACCAAATCCCGCATTTTTTGCAACCATTTTATCAACAATGGTATCTCTAAATTCAAGGTCTTTTTTATTGATAAATGCATCATAAAGTGCGATTGGGTCTTTCTTCAAAATTTCCAAAGACTTAGCTTCTTCCAAAGCCCTAAGTTCTGGATCATCAGCAGGTGTTTTTGAATTTATTAACTGCTCAGCACCGTCGCTGTCAATAGCCTTCTTCATATCCCAAGCAGAAAATTTAAATGTTCCTGCCTGAGCATGAGCAAGTGCAACGCTTCCAAGAGCCGCCTCAAAGCCACTGCCCTTAGATGCATCATTAACCATGCTGTCAGATCCACTCTTTTGCAAGTTTTTAATTGTATCAATAGCGTTATCTCTTGCTTCACCGCTTTCGCCCAATGCATCAGCATCTAAGCCATATTTTGCAGCAAACGCACCGATATTTTTCGAACTAATCATATTGTTAAGAGCAGCTTCGGCAGCCATATCCTCGTCTTCGGCAGCCTTGTCTAAAATAAGCCCTTCCGCAGCATTTTGCGGAGCTCCGCCCGAAAGTCCCATTGCAAGATTTCCGCCCGCCTGTTGTTCTGCCAACTTTCTAATTTCTGCATTATCACTATTATTAATATTTTCAATAGTTTTTGCTCTGTCAACCTTACCATTTTCGTCTTTAACAATCATAGATTTGGCAGCAAGGTTTCCACCGTCAGCCAAAGCTTGAAGCGCACTTAAAATCATTTGATTTACCTGATCGGCGGTAAGTCCAATTTCCTCAGAACCCGTATACGATTCGTTTGTTACGCTGTTACCATCTGCATCAGTGGTTGTTCTTGAATTTCTTTCATAAATGCTGTTGTTAAATTCCTCAGCTGCATCGGCTTCTTCTTTTCCAGAAAAATTGCCTACGCCACCAAAACTAATATCAGCATCGCCGGCATCTCCACCACCTTCGGCTCCACCGCCACCGCTTGAAGAATTGCCACCATCTCCACCGCCTACATCAGTTCTGCCTTCATTTTCTGCTGAGGTGTCCATTTCGTCTCCGTATTCTCTTGAAGATTTTGCCTCTTTTTTATCTTCTGACTCTGCTCCATCTTCTTTCTGAGCTTCGTCATTGGCTTTTTTGCCTCTGTTTCTAACTTTATCGACACCTTTTTTAGCGGTTTTGAATGCACCCTTAACAAGCGCACCACCCGGAACAGCAGCTGCAAGCATACCAGCTGATTTTTTTGTACCTTCAATAAGGCTCTTTCCCGATGTAAAGTCAGCGGCAGATTTCATATCTTTGCCAAACTGCTGCTTGGTGTCTGCGCCCATCTTAACAACATCGCTCTTATCTCCCGCCCCAACAATATCGGTAATGGTTTTTGGAAGAGTATTAATAAGAGTAAATGCAACAAGCAAGAATAAAATGTAAACATATAAGTTCAAAATTTCAGGTGACAAAATCCAGCTTAAATGTTTAAGGAAATAACTGCCCGATTGCGCAATATCTTCTGCGGTAAACACGTTAGACATAGACTTAATTGGAACAAGAAGCACAAAGAACATGTTTATTCCAAGCATAATTCCGTAAGTGCTCATAACCTTTCCGATAAGCGGCTGCTGAATACTTCGCGTAAATCGCGAGCCGTTATCAAGCGGAATGGTTGAAGCAACCGCAGGAGTAGCAAGGAAATAGAGCGTAATTTCATAGAACCTTTTAATAACGCCCCAAAGTGAAGTTCCAAGAATTTTTATAATCAATGCGGAAGCAAATATCAAAATAATAAAGTTGATTTTTGACGGTAAATAAAAGTCATCAAGGGCATAAGCACCGTCAAAGAAATAATCATAGTTAATGCCTTCGGTTATCTTAAATTCCCTAACAACAACCTCTTTTTCAAGGCTAATTGGCATAAATTTTAGCAAAATATTAAGGTTAAACAAAGCTTTAAAATGGAATTCACCATAAGCTCCCCAATAGGTTTCATTATCACGAATACATTGGGTTCTTAGAGAGGTTGCTTTTTTTGAATAATAGCTAACCATGTCGTCGGTCGATTTAAAGTGGTTGTTTACTCGCAAATTTTCATAAGTTTCATAATTGTTTGTGTCTATTCTTGTAGAATATTTGTGCAAGTTGTCAATGTTAACTTCTTGGTCTCTTGATTTATAAATTGTTCCAATAAAAGTTTTACCATCATAAAGGGCATATCTTGTTTCGTCCTTTCCCCAAACAAAGTTGCTGTCAATCTTAAAGGTTGTCATAAACTTTTCGTCAGTAGGTTTTGGAACAGTGGTTGTGTTGCCGTAATTTTTTATTGCAGGGCCGTTAGTCGTCCACTCAATTTCTTTAATTTCTGCATTGCCGTTATCTTCCCCAACAACACCCGTATTATAGTTATAATAATACATTGTAAAGAATATTGATTCGTGAGAAGATTCTTCAATTTTTGTTGGAACGGCAAAATTTACATTTAATCCATCACTACTTAATGATACAATTTTACCTTCAAATTGAGCATGAAAGTATGTGGTTTCATACTTATCAGGTTCAAAAGTTCCCGTAGAAGTGTTAATTTTAGTGCTAGTTACAATATCAATAGGCTCGTCATAATAAAACAAATATTTATTATTTTCGATTTTAACAAAAGAAATATTTGAAACATTTACATTAATTGGATCATCAAAAATTGTGAATTTATCAGGACTGTAATTTAAATTATTTGTTATGTGAATGTTTTTTGTTTCATCAACATAGTCATAGTAAAGTCCATAATCTTTATAAATTAATTTAAATGAATTGTCAATCATATAATCAAGCGTGATTGAATCGGTAGTATTGTTAACATCATTATCCATCGCTCTTATCATGAGTAAATCATTAACAATTTCTGCTATAAAAAATCCGCCAGATTCGTCACAAAACAAATATGAACTATTTTTATTCTCATCATCATAAAATTCTGCAACAGATGTTTTTCCCGTATCAACATT
>CAQFKO010000011.1 GCA_948787875.1 uncultured Eubacteriales bacterium | reverse complement strand
TTATTAATATTTTGCTATTTGTTCTTCCATAACTTCTTGAACCTTTTTAAATCCTTGACCAAGTTCGTCACAAATAAGTTTAGACTCTTGCTTATATTGCTCTTGCTTTTCTTTGTCCCAAGAAGGAACTCTGTCTCTAATATTAAATAATCTGTCAGAAATTTTAACAATAGCAACTTCTTTTGGTTGTTGTTTTATTCTTTTAATGCAATCAATCATTTGCTCTTCAAAAGGAAGACTTTCATTTTTGGTTAACGCACTAACAGCATCTGCAATCTCTTGACCAAAAATGCCTTTTATATCTTCATAGGTTGCTATGGTGTCTTCCAAAGTATCATGAAGAATTGCGGTGCAAATCAATAAGTCCCAATTGATTGGTTCTTCCAAAAGCGCGCCCAATTTAACAGCATTCATTGTAGCCCCAAAAAAATGTGCCGAATAAGGCATATTAACAGGGTTTTTCATAACTTGACCTTCGTGACATTTTGTAGCAAAAAATATTGCATCATTAACTAATTTTGAATCCCACATAAATTTTCTCCTTAAATCTTTTGTATTTGTTTTTCGTCATCTTGAATTTTGTTTTTTAAATCATCAACAAACATTTTTCCTTCTTCATTAAACACTTCTTGTGAGTTTTTCTGAGGTGAATGTTTTTCAGAAGCATTATCGGAATTAACTTTATCAACTTTTGACTGATAAAAAGATTTTATTATTTCATTTGAAGACAAATTGAAAATTTTATTTTTTTCTGCATAGTTGACCACAGATTTGATTAATTTGTTAACTTTTCCGGAAAAATCCCTAATGTTGTTTATTACAAATTTTTCATTCAATTTGCCGCTTTTTATCTCGTTTTCGATAAACTTTTTATTCATGCCCAACAGTTCGGCAGAAATCTCTTTATATTGCAAAACCTTAATATTGTTTGGGTCTAATTTTTGCACAAAAACATTTTTATTGTTCATATTTTCTAAGGTACTGTTAACATTAGCAACCAAACAATCTTGAACTTTGTTTGCAACTTGATTAAGTTCTATCAACTTTGGCAAAATGTTCGATTCAATAACTTTTCCGTTTTCATCAAGTTCAATAGCTTTTGAAATCACTTCTTTGTTATGCCTTGCCGTTTCTGAATATTCAACTTTTGTCGACTCATTTTTTTCGCTCTCTATTTCATAAGAAAGAAGTGTTGACTCTATCTCAATTTCATTTTTTTCAAAATCTCCGTCTTGATAAAGTTCCGAAAACAATTTTTGAGAATCGGCAAGTTCTTGTTGTTGTTCGGCAAGCTTGCCCTTAAAATATTCTTTTTGATTAATAAAAAGTTGCTCTGCCTCTTCAATCTCTTTGTCAGACACAGAATTATTATTATTTTGCTTTTTTAATTTCAGTTCTTCAAGTTTGTTTTTTAGTCCAACTACTTTGTCAAACTCTTCTTTTTGATTAAAATTACGCCACTTGGCATAAAACTCTTCCGCTATCAGTTTATAAGGCCACGCCTTAAAAGTGCTTGCCTGAACTTCAACACCAATCCCATCAACTTCAAAACTCATATGAATGCCTTTATAGCCTGTGTTGTTTCTTGATACCCAGCCTTGCATCAAAGGCATTTGTTGCTTGAAGCATTTTAAAAAGTCTGCAATTTCGGCATAAGAATCAAACAAAATGGCACATCTGGCAGAATCAGTAATATTTGCCAACTTAAAATCTTTGTTCCCAAGTTGTTCAATATTTCTTTTAACTTTGCTCAACAAACTATCAACAGATTTTGCACCGTTGTTTTGCACTTTTGCAAATTGCTCTAAACTTTTTTCTTTTTTCCAATACACATAAGCTTTGTCAAGTTCGGGCGATAAAGAAATAGTTTCGTTTTCCATAATATCCCCATTTTTATTTATTTAAAATTGCTTGAAGCTCCAAAATCGCTTGTTCGGGGCTGTTTCCGCCGAATAAACCTGAGGCATCTTTTTCGCTTATAACAGAAACACCTTCTTCTGCCATTAGCGCGGAATAAGTTAATTCAGAAACTTCCCATCTGCCGTTTTTCAGCGTTAGTGTAACGGTCGTGTCTTCGTCATAACAAAACAAAGCGCCGTTTTTTGCTTTTAAATATATCATATTGCCCTCCATTATTTAGATTGCTTTAATTATAATATATTATTACATTTATGTAAATAGATTTGCCAAATTTGTTGCAGTCAAATCTTTTAATGACTTTATTTAATCTTGTTAGCCACAAAACTTTATGTTAGTTATAATAAAATGTTTGCAACCGTTCAACCTTCAAAATTCTATTGACAAATATCAAAAAATAGAATATTATTGATATTGTTCACGCGGACTCATAATTGGCAACAGAACAAAAAAGCCAATTCTCCCCTCCCTTCTAGTCCACGGGGAACATCTTTGCAACCGTAGCTCAGCTGGATAGAGTACTCGGCTACGAACCGAATGGTCGGGGGTTCGAATCCCTCCGGTTGCACCACTTTAACTCAGCCATTTTCCAAATACTTTGGAGCATGACTGAGTTTTTTGTTTGAATAAATTTTTAACACCTTTTTATACACTTTCGACACTAAGATTTTTTGTTTGATTATTTCAAAATAAAAGATTATAATTTTTGTGATATATGGAAACTTTTGAAAGTCGCATTAATCTTGATTTTCCGCTAGAAGTGCTTGCCAAAAAGGTGTGCACTGCCTACTCTTTGGGCGAATTTTTTAATTGCAAAATTATTACAACGGGCTATGAAGATTTTAATTTTATTCTTAACACAGCTAGCGGAAAATTCGTTGTAAAAATATTTTCAAAATCGCGAACCTTTGCTATTGCAAAAAATCTTCTTAATAGATTGGAAGTTGCTTATAATAATGGAATTTCTTGTCCAAAAATTATAAAAACCAAAGCAAACAAAAATTTGTTGTCATTAAAATTTAACAAAATCAAATTTAATCTTTTTGTTATGGAATACATAGACGGCGAAGATTTTTTTGCACAAAACGCGGAGCTTGAAATTAATGAATTAGAGTTTGTTGCAAAAGAACTTGCAAAACTAAACAGCATTGACTATAATCCACCATTTATTTATGACCAATGGGCAATAATTAATTTTGAAAAAGAGTATAACAAAAACATTCATTTTTTGGACAATAATATTAAGCCATTGATAAACAAAGCATACAGTCTTTTTAAATCAATAAAATTTGATAAACTGTCATACGGTTTTGTGCACGGAGATATTATAAAAACCAACATAATAAAACGCCATGACAAAAAACTTTTTTTAATAGACTTTTCGGTATCAAATTTTCAACCGAAAATAGTGGATATTGCGATTTCAGTTTGCGAACTTTGCACAAAT
Source organism: uncultured Eubacteriales bacterium (assembly GCA_948787875.1). GTDB lineage: Bacteria > Bacillota > Clostridia > Christensenellales > UBA1242 > RGIG1681. The sequence continues at coordinate 24,605 of CAQFKO010000011.1, read as the reverse complement.
AAAAACAAAAAGCAAACGCAACTAAGAACGCAAAAATTTATTGAGTCCTATGAAAGCATTTCTCCGCTAAACAATTATGATAAAGAATGTTTAAAAATATTTATGATTTGTCATGAGGCGCTTTCTGTGCTGGAAACCACAAGAGAAAAAATTGCAGAGAACAACAACAGTCATGAAAATAATATGTTTTATGAAAATTCGCTAAATGATTTAAAAGTTTTGTTAAATACAAAAAATTAATCAAAAATTCAATAAAATTTTGAATAAATTGCAAAAAAACAGCACAAATAGCAGTGCTGTTTTATATTTGTTTAAAATTTTCATTAGACTTATCAAAGTTGTCAAAAGTGCTATTTAGTTCATTTATCATTGGCAAAACCTTTGAATTTAATTCTTCAATAAAATTCTTTTTTGATTTAATCTCAAGCACCGAATATTTTCCAAAATCGTCTAACTTAAAAATAATCAAAAGATTTTTAAGTTTTTGCATATCAATTTTAAATTTTGCCTGCTTGTTATATTCTTCAACCAGCCCCTTAACAATGTTTGCCGAAAATCCATTGTTAAAAGCACCCAATTGCAAAAACTCATAATAAATATTGTTAATACCAGCCCTGTCCCAATCAATAACAGAAAAGTTGTTTTTGTCAATAAGAATATTACCCTTTCGCAAATCATTGTGCGCAACTGCTCTTACCTCGTCTGAATTTCCCGAAGCATCCAAAAATAGTTTGGCTGAATTTAAACTATTTTTTAATTCTTGTGGAATGGCGTTACTTTGCCAATTTTTTAATCCATAGCAAGAAGAAACAAATCTTAAATGTGAAGAAATTTTTTTATACAGCGGGGTTGGCAATGGGTCATAATAACTAATTCCATGAAGTGAAGCCAAAAATTGTGCCATATCTTTTTGAAACTTATTTATCAAAGCATCATTATTTAAAATTCCTTCAATTGAAGTTCCACAATATTTTCCTATATAATATTTCCCGAAATTTACTTCATGAGGAACTTTAATGTTTGTGTCAAAACTTGAAATCAAATTTTGAACATATTCTCCGTTTTTTGCGTTGGAGATTTTCTTTTTTATAAAAGTAATTTCGTCACTGTTTAGGCATTTCAAAAATCCGTATAACAAAAACTTTCTGCGAAGTCGTTTGAATTTGTAAACAAGTTTTGTACAAAAATTATTGGTTTTTTTATCTAGTCCATATCTGCATACAAAAGGTTGACCGTCTTCGTCTTTAACCAAAACAGCCTGATTGTTCCTCCCATTAGAAAGAATCTTTACATATTCATACTTTTTTCTTGTAATATCATACAAATCATTTTGAATTTGTTCAATTGTCAACATAGCAATATCATTTTAGCACAGTTATAAACCGATTTCAATATTAAAAAAAATATTCACAATCAATTTTGTGAATATCTTTAATTTTTATTTCAAAAAATTTTTTTTGCCGTTTAAATAAGCAATTGTCCCTTGCCTTTTGTGACTGCTGATTTTGTTTAATTTTAAAATCTTTTCACTTTCGGCAGACTTTCCCGTTCTTATCATTTTGTCAATCTCTTCATAACTAACTCCAAGATTTTCCTCGTCGGTTTTTCCGCTAAGCCCATCGTCTGGAATTTTATTTACCAACTGCCAGCTAAGCCCAAGCATAGTGCCAATCTCACAAACCTCTGTTTTTGTAAAATCTGCAATCGGCGCAAAGTCACCCACATTGTCGCCCCACTTGGTTGTGTAACCCACACTTGCCTCAGAAAGATTTGAAGTGTTAGCAACCAAATAATTCAAACTAGCCGCCAAATAATAAAGCTGTGACATTCTGATTCTCGGCAAAAGATTGATTTTGCTGGCATTGCTTACCTGTTTGTTTTCTATTTTTAAAATTTCACTTGAAGCTTTTTCAACTGAATCCGCAATCCCTAAAATATCCAAAACATAAAACCTTATTCCCACCTCATTGCACATTTGCTCTGCTATATTTAGGTCTTTCATTTTTCCGCTCGGCATAATAACGCCCAAAACTTTATCTTTTCCGATTGATTCCGCGCAAAGTTTTGCAACCACAAAGCTGTCTTTTCCTCCGCTCATTCCGACAATCACGCCACTAGCTCTTGCATCATTTACCCTATCAAAAATAAATTGCTTTATTTTTTCTATTTCTTTAATCATAATTTACCTCAATGCTATATTATGATAATAATAATTTATTAGCAAACTGTCAACAATAAAAATTGTTTGACACAAAAACAAAATTAAACTATGCTATTATATAAGATAAAGAGGAATGAAAATGAAAAAATTATTGGTAGTTATAGACATGGTTAACGGCTTTGTCAATTTCGGAAACTTGGCAGATAAAAACATAAACAGAATTGTTCCGAATATTATTAAACTTATAAAAAACGCAAAGGAAAATAATTTAAAAATCATAGCTTTCAAAGACTCACACGCCCCTGATGACGAAGAGTTTAAAATGTTTCCTGTTCATTGCGTAAAAGGCACGGACGAGTGCAATCTTGTTCCCGAGCTTTTGCCATTTGAAAAATATATGACATCTATTGAAAAGCCAACTACAAACGGATTTGTTACACCCGAATTTTTAAACATAATCGGCAATCAAAATTTTGACGAAATTTCCGTTTGCGGTTGTTGCACGGATATTTGTGTTTTTAATTTTCTTGAAAGCCTTAACGCTTATCTTTTAAGCGGAAACAAAAAAACAAAGGTTGTGGTTTTTGAAGATGCAATAGACACCTTTAATGCACAAAACCATAATGCCGACGAGATAAACAAAAATTATATAAATATTTTTAAAGAAAAATTTAATTTAGCCATCGAAAAAGTTAATAAACAAAATCAATTTGGAAATTAATTTATGACAAAAAATAAAGATAAAAATAACAATAATTCCGAAAAAAAAGTGGGCGCATTTGTGGGCAAATTTTTGCCTCCGCACATAGGTCACCTCTCCGTTATAGATAGTGCCCTAAAAGAGTGTGACAAACTTTATATCGTGATTTCAGACGATGCAAAAAATTCAAAAAAATTATGCGAAAAAAATAACTTTCCTTATTTTTCCGCAAAAACAAGGCTAAAATGGTTTAAAAAGCATTATAAAACGCAAAAAAATGCAAGTTTCAGAATTATTGACGAGAGCAAATTAAAAGACAAAAACAACAAAAGCGAATATGCTAAGCTGTTTTTTGATTCAGTTGGAACTGATGTAAACATAAAATATGCCGACGAAAGTTACAGAGAATTAAATGAAAAATATTTTCCAAATTCAAAGTTTGTTGCAATAGACCGCGACAAAATCAACATTCATTCAACCAACATCAGAGAAGATTTAAATAACATTAAGTTTGTTATAAAAGAGGCTCAAAACGATATTTTAAAAGCCTTAAAAAAAATTAAAAATTAGGTGAAAATAATGAATAATATGCTTATAGATTTTTATGAACTTACCATGAGCCAAGCGTACTTTAACGAGGGCAAACAAAACCAAAAGGCTGTGTTTGATTTGTTTTTCAGAAAGTGCCCCGACTCCGCAAGTTTTGTTATTGCAAACGGCGTGCAAGCAGCAATAAACCATGTTTTGAATTTCAAATTTTCGGACAGCGATATTGATTATCTTAAAAGTTTAAATAAGTTTACAAACAAATTTTTGAACTATTTGAAAACAATTAAATTCACAGGAGATATTTTTGCAGTTCCCGACGGAACAATAGTTTTTGCCAACGAACCCATAATAACGGTTGTTGCACCCATAATCGAAGCACAACTTATTGAAACCGCACTTTTATTGCTCTTTAACAGGTCCTCACTTATAACCACAAAAGCCAGCCGAATAGTAAGGTCGGCAAAAGGCAGGTCGGTTATGGAATTCGGAACAAGAAGAGCCCAAGGTTTTGATGCCGCAAATGACGGTGCATTAGATGCCTTTGTTGCGGGAGCTTCGGGAACTGCTTGCACCATCAGCGGAAAAGACTATGGCGTGCCGGTTTTAGGAACAATGGCTCACAGTTTTGTTCAAAGTTTTGATTCCGAATATGAGGCGTTTGCTTCTTATGCAAAAACTTTTCCGGACAACACCACCCTTTTGGTCGACACTTATGACACTTTAAAATCGGGCGTTCCAAATGCAATAAGAGTTGCAAAAGAAGTGTTAGAGCCAATGGGCAAAAAACTTTTCGGAATAAGAATCGACAGCGGAGATTTGGCATATCTTTCAAAAGAAGCCCGAAAAATGTTTGATAATTCCGGCCTAAGTTATGTAAAGATTTGCGTTTCAAATGCCCTTGACGAATGGCTGATTGACGACTTAATAAAGCAAAACGCACCGATAGACAGCTTTGGCGTGGGAGAAAATCTTATCACAGCAAAGTCTTCACCCGTTTTTGGCGGAGTATACAAACTTGCGGCGCTTGAAGAAAACGGAAAACTTGTTCCGAAAATCAAAATTTCTGATAATATTGAAAAAATCACCAACCCCGATTTTAAAGATATAATAAGATTTTATAATGCCGAAGGCAAAATAATAACCGACGTTATTTGCATTTTTGACGAAGAACTTCCAAAAGACAGCTACACTTTGATTGACCCCAAAAACACTTGGAAAACAAAGCACATACAAAACTTTGTTGCAAAAAAAATAAAAGTAAAAATGATAGAAAACGGCAAGCTTGTATATAACTTTAAAACACCTGTTGAAGTTCGCGAAAATGTAAAAAAAGAATTATCTACGCTTTGGGAAGAAAATTTAAGACTTAATAATCCGCAAACCTTTATAATAAGTTTAAGCGAGCGTTTGCTTGAAACTAAAACCAAACTTTTAAAAGAACACAAAAATCACATAAATTAAAGACACAAAGCCGTGTCTTTTTTATATGCAAAAAATTTTTGGTGTGATATAATAAGTTTATGAAAAACTTCGATAACATAAATTTTAAAGGAACTTTCCGTGATTATCAAAAAAAAGTAATTGAAAATCTTGATAAGTATTTTGACGACGAAAAAATTAATATTGTTGCAGCACCGGGCAGCGGAAAAACAATTCTTGGCTTAGAGCTAATCAGAAAACTCGGTTCTAACTGCCTTGTGTTTTCACCCACCACAACAATCAGAAATCAGTGGGGCGACAGGTTTGAAGAAATGTTTTTGCCAAAAGACGAAAAGGCCGAAGACTATGTTTCCTTTGATTTAAACAAAATCAGACCAATCACTTCTGTAACCTATCAGGCTCTTTATTCTGCCATGAAAAAGATTAAAATCAAAACAGAAGACGAAACTGTGGACTATTCTTATATAGAAATTTTTAAACTTATTGAAGAAAACAACATAAAAACTATTTGTCTTGACGAAGCCCACCACCTTCAAAATGAATGGCAAAAAGCTTTGGAAAGTTTTGTTAAGGGGCTAAGTAGCAAAGTTAAAATAATTTCGCTCACTGCGACCCCTCCTTATGATGCAGGTCCGGCAGAATGGAAAAGATACAGCGAAACCTGTGGCGAAATCGACGAAGAAATATTTGTTCCCGAGCTTGTTGCAAGAAACAATCTTTGTCCTCATCAAGACTATATCTATTTTAACTTTCCCACAACAAAGGAACTTAATGAACTTGAAGTTTACAAACAAAATTCGCAAAATGCACTTGAAGAGATTAAAAATCTGCCATATATTTCACTTTTACCAAAAAAAATAAATGAACTTTTCAAAAATAACAAAGATACATTTTACGAAAATATCAACGAATATATAGCGCTGTTTTCACTTTTAAAACACTTTGAAACAGCTCCAAGCAACAAAGTCATAAAAGCCCTTACTTCAAATAAGGATCTTCCCGCTTTTAACTTAACCATTGCAGAAACGGCATTAAATTATTTGGTTAAAGCAATTCTGCTTTTAACCCAAGAAGAGCGAGAAGAGATTTTTGAAATCGCAAAAAAGTTTCAACTTGTAAACAAGGGAAAAATCGAACTTGAACTAAACGACAATCTAAAAAAGAACCTAATTTCTTCTATGGGAAAATTAGAAAGCATAAAACAAATTGTTAAATGCGAACTAGCTAGCATCAACAGCAATTTAAGACTGCTAATTCTTACTGATTTTATAAAAAAAGAAGGGCTCAAAAAAATCGGAACTGATTGTAAGTTTAATAACATAAGTGTTATCAGCATTTTTGAATCTTTAAGACGCGAAAACTTTAATGCAAAACTAGGCGTTGTTTCGGGGTCGATAGTTATTCTTCCCGAAGATGTTGCAAAAAGTATTAAAAAAGATAAAAAGAACAAAATCAAAATCCAAAAAATCGGCAACACAGATTATTGCTTTGTTGAGTTTAGCGGTTCAAACCGAGAAAAAGTAGACAAGGTCGGAGAGCTTTTTGAGGATGGAAAAATCCAAATTTTGATTGGAACAAAATCACTTCTTGGCGAGGGCTGGGATTCTCCTTGCATAAACTCTTTGATCCTAGCCAGCTTTGTGGGCAGTTTTATGCTTTCAAACCAAATGCGAGGAAGAGCCATCAGAATAAACAAATCAGACCCAAACAAAACCGCAAATATTTGGCATCTTGTCACAATAGAGCCTCCCGAACTAACAGAAATCAATGTTTCAAAAAAAGAAGATTTAAAGATTAACGAGCCAACTTCTTATGACTACGAAACACTTAAACGAAGGTTTAATTCTTTTGTGGGTCCGGACTACATCACCAATCAAATTGTCAGCGGAATAGACCGAATAAAAATTATTAAACCCCCATATAATGCCGAAGGAATAAATGCCATAAATGCAAAAATGGAAGAAATGTCTTCCAAAAGAGAAAAATTATCTGAAATTTGGAAAACAAAAGTAACCCTTAGTAGCAAAACTTCAACGGTTATTGAAATTCCAAAACAAAAAAAACCGCCAAATCTGCCGGCATGTATTCTTATGTTTTTGCTTTCAGCAATATTTCTTTCGTTGATTGTTTCAACAATTTGCTTCTTGGCAAAACTGAAAACCTCGTTTGATATTTTTAACTTAATAATTGCCTTTGCAAGCTTTGCCGTGGCGTGCTGTATTATTAAACCATTGGCAAAAATTTTGCCTCGCGGAATATTAAATTTAAGCCCTCGTTTGTCAATAAAGGCTGTTTGCAAATGCGTGCTTAATTCGTTAAAAGAGCTAAGGCTTGTTGAAGAAATCACCAAAGTAATGATAGAAAAACAAGATAAAAACAAATTTATTGTTGCTCTTAAAAATGCTTCCGCCTATGAACAAAATATTTTTACAAAAGCCTTGTCCGAATTTTTTGAAGAAATAAATGAGCCAAGATATTTGATTGTCAAGTCGGGTTACAAAAAATATTTAAACTATCGTTTAAGCTTTGCCTGCCCAACAATTATTTCAAAAAAAGAAGCATATGTTATTAATTTTGCAAACTATCTTTCAAAATATTTCGGAAAAATGCAAACCATTTATACAAAAAATATCGACGGAACAAAAGAACTTATCACTTGCAGAAAACGCTCTTATCTTTCAACTTGTAATGAAAAAATAAATAAAAGAATAAAAGTTTTATAGGAGAAAATCATGTCAACAATCACAGATTTAACAGACAACGAACAAACTTTTGAAGGTTGTATGGCTTGCGAAATTTACAAAAATAACCTAAAAGCCTTTGGCTGAATAATTTTTGAAGACAAAAATTTTTATGTTTTGCAAGACTTTGAAGTGCCTATTAACGGCTTTATAATAATATCCAGCAAAAAGCACTGTTTTAGCATCAATGAATTTTCCGACGAGGAAAAAATAAATTTTATTATGCTGACTGACAAAGTTTTAAAAGCCTTAAAAACAATTGGGGTTTCAAACGAGTTTATTTTGCTTCAAGGCGAACGCAAAGATGTTCACTTCCACACCTCCCTTTTTCCAAGACAAGATTGGATGCAAAAAAAATTCGGAAGAATAATATCAAATCTTAAAAACATTCAAGAATATGCAAAAGAACAGATGCGCACCCCTGAAAACCTTGAAAATATTGCAAAAACGCTTGAATTGTTAAAAACAGAGCTAAACAAATAAAATCAAATTCACTTGAACTATTTTGCAAGATAGCTCACAAAACAAATTAAAATTTTTTAAATAATAAAAAAATTATCAGACTTAGTTTAGTCTGATAATTTTATTTTTGCACTAATTTGCGTGATTTTAGCCGTTAAAGTGACCTGTTAAGGTAAGTGTGGCATTGCTTCCTGCCGGAACAGTGATTTGACCGCCAGATACAGTAGAAACGGTAAGTAAGTTACTTCCGCTAAGGGTATAGTCTGATGGAAGCAAGGTTACAGGACTGCCCGAACCGATGCGAAGTGTTATTCCTGTCAAAACATAGTTTGATGGAAGTTGGTCAATTATGCTAGATATATTTACAACCATGCTGCTATTATTAGACAGCGTGATAAAATAGTTAAAAGGTTCGTTAGGCAAAACTTCGGTAGAACTTGCACTTTTAGACATTGACACGCCGCCTACACTATTTTTTTTTTGAATAGTTGAGCTGTCAAAACCATTGATAGTGCCCGTGCTGGTATAGCCAATACCTTGAACATTGTTGGTGATAGACTCTACGGTTGATGGCAAGTTAAAAATAACTTGTGATTTGTAGGTAAGAGTCATAACTTGCCCCGGGTTCATTTCTTGCAATGTAAAGGTAAGTGGATTGGTTGCAACCGGTGTAACAGGATAGCTTGTGCTAAGAGTGCTAAGGTTTCCGCTTCCAACCACATAAGCAAGATTTCCGCCGCCAAGGTTATCAATAATTCTTACGCCCGAAAGCCAGCTAGAACTATTGTTGGTTATTCTTACAGTATAGGTAATGATGTCGCCTGCAAGAAAGGTTGAAGGGTTTGCGGTTTTTTCAATAGTCAAACCTTGACCGTCTTCAAGCACAATAGAACTAACATTAGAGTTTACTGTGTTTGTTGCACTAGAACCAGAGTATTGATATTTTCCCTCTGCCTGATTGTTAATTGTTGTTGGCATTATTTTCCTCCTTTTTAGATTTACTATATTCTATGAGAAAAATAACTTTTTGTTACAAAAAAAAGACGGAACAAAGTCCAATCTTTTTTATTCATATTATCTAATCTCGGCTATAAAGCCAGCCTCACGCTCTTTGCTCTTATAAACCGCAATATTATTTGTCAATATTTCCATTTTCTTCTCTCAAAGCTGAACTTTCTTCACTTTCGATTTCAGATTCTGCGTCGCTTTTTTCTTCACTTTCCAAAACTTTCTCAGATTGTGTTTCCAAAACTTCCGCTTTCTTTCTTCTGAACATCTTTCTCAAAATTTCTTTTAAAAGCTTAACACTTTCTTTAAATTCCTTTAAAGGCAAAAATGCAAGCACAAAAATCACATTAGGAACAATCAAGCAAACAACGCATTTTAAAACAAACCACCAAATTCCTTCAAAAGGCATAAGATAACAAATAAAGTATGTTATTGCCCCTGCCACAATAGTAATCAGCAAATAATAAATATATCTTGCCCAATAACCCGTTGTTTTTTTGTTAAAATAATATTTAAACAAAATAAATGGCTCAGACCAAATCGGTGCAGAAATATAGCTTATCAATGTGCCCAAAAAGATGCCGATTGCACCCAAGAAATGAGTTAAAACCAAAGACGCAACAATGTTTGTAATGCCTTGAACAAGAGGCTTCCAAACATCATATTTCATAAGCCCTGCGGCTGTTTTGAAAATATTTGTCAAAGAGGTTGAGGTTGAAATATAAAAGTTGATAATTAAAACCAAAACAATCTCAATTCCAAAAATATAGTCATAACTTTTTGTCCAAATCAAGACAAACGGATTTAGCAAAGTAAGCAAACATATTGCGCAAAAACCGGCGATCCAAGACATTATAAAGTTAAAGCTATAATATTTGCTCAAAACGTATTCCTTGCTCTCTGACGCAATCAAATTTCCCACACTGCTTTGAGCAGTTGAGGTTATCAAAGTAACACAAGCGGTTATTGAAACTATTATAGAGCTGTAATTTGAATAAACACCAAGAATCGCAAGCCCAAGCATTGAAGACATTATAATATTGTCAGTTGATAGCACAAGCACTCCGCCGACTTGGTGAAAACTTAATGCACAAACATTTTTTGTGATTTCTTTTTTTGTTTCTTTGTCTAGTGGACTAGCCGTTCCCTTAATATCAGGCAACAACTTTCTTGCCCAAGCAACAATAATAACATTTTCTATTATTGTAAAAATAGGTGAACAAATAATATAAGAATAATAATTTTTGGTAAGAAGCAATAGGCAAATTTGTGAAGAATATAATAAAATCAAATTTATCATTCTTACTTTGCTTTCAATATCATTTCTTTGATAAGCAAAAAGCAAAGACCTTTTGTGCGCCGTTAAATAGCCAATCAAAGTATCGAACAAAATTATGCTATAAATAACATAAATATTAACATCTTCGGGCGTTCCACTTTTAATAAGCCTTGGAAGCAGAGGAATAATCGCAACACCAATAACAGCAATAATGGCGCAAATAATCAAATACAATTTTTTGTAAAGGTTGTGCAAACTTTTTACTTTTTCAATATCGCCGCTAGCCACAGGCTTATACATTGAAAAAACAATTGCCGAGCCCATTCCAAGTTCAACAATGCTAAGACAACCTATAATATTAAAGAAAAGACCGTTTATTCCAAGATATTCTTGTCCAAGCACATAAATCATAACAGTTCTTAAAGCGAACTGCAAAATATACTGCAAAAGTGTTCTTGCAGCACTGAACTTGGTGTTTCTTATAATATTTTCTTTTCTTCCCTTATTTTCCATCTTCAAACTTCTTTAAATTCGGATTTTTGTCTAAAATAGATTTATATTGCTCCAAACTTCCGCACTTGCCGTCTTTGTCAAGCTTCATATAGCGTTCATATTTAGACTTTCTGTCCTCTTCTCTTGCCCAACCGAAATGCTTTATTCTTAAATCAAAGTCTATTCCCGTTAAACGATAAATGTTTTTAGGCAATCTTCCACAATGTTGCTTTGACTTTTTAAACTTATATTTAAACTTTGGCTGATACCTAACCATAAACGGCATATATCTTGTGTGCGCATTCCAAAGATTGTCGTCTCTGTATTCAGTTTCGTTCCACATATCAAAAAGTTTAAAATTATATAAATCAACATAATCAATCTTAACAATTTCGCGAATCATTTTTTCAAAACCATCTTCCAAAACTTCATCGGCATCAAGATTTAAAATCCAACCCGGTTTTTGTTTTAAGGTTTCTTTCCATTGTTTTGTTCTAAGCTTATATTCGTTTTTAAACATTGACTTTTTGTTTTTGATAATTCTGTGAGGAATGTTTTTCAAAATTTCTTCACATATTTCAACAGTGTTGTCAGTAGAAGCATCGTCAATAATAACAACCTCGTCAACGCACTTAGCAGCCTGTTTTAAAACACTTTCCAAATATCTGCCCGACTCATTATGAACTGTCATCGACAAAACAATTTTGTTATTGTTTTTTACTCTTTTCTTTTCAAACTTTGCCTTTTGCCTTGACCTTATATAAAACTTTAACTCTTCAATAATTCTTTTTTTCAAAAAGCCGAGTTTTCCCTTTAATCCCTTAACCTTGCCGTTTGTTTGACACATATCAAACTTAAAGCCCTCTTTTTTAAACTCGTCAACCCTGTTTAAATATTCTTCTCTATAAATATGATAAGCTGGATAAACAGTATCAACATAAAGCTTTAACCCAAGAGCCTTTGCTCTAACGCAAAAATGCCTGTCTTCGCCCCAAAAAGAAATATTATCCAAAAGTGCAAAACTTACACCCTTGGCCAAAGCATTTTTTGAAATCAACGTGCAAGCACCAAGCCCGCCCACTTCATATATTCCAGGAAATCTTAGTTTTGTAAAAAAGTTGAGTTTTTGCCTAACTTTTCCGTTTTTATTCAAAGGGTTGTCCCAATCATTAATAAAACATGACCAAACATCTTGCAACCAAACCTGAGGCTCTAAGGGCATTCCCGTATACCACTGAGTCCAAAATACATTGGAAACAATATCAACCTTTCTTGACATCAAGTGCTTAATAGTTTGCCTGTTTAAAACAATATCTGAATCAATAAAAAACAGATAATCATATTTTTGCACTCTTGCATAATCAATAATATCATTTTTGAACAAGGTGATTTTTTTGATTAAATCTTTTTTCCAAATGTGAGTGGACTTGTCGTCGCAAACATAATCAGAAGTTGATAAAAAAGCATAATCTTTTGCCTTTTTCAAAATCATATTATATTTTTTTGAAAATTTTTCCAAAAGATCACTTGATTTGCTGTCATTGTTATCGTCAACAAAAAAATAATCAACCTCTAAATCGGATTTGTCAACCTCTTCCAAAGACTTTAAAAATTCTTTCAAAATATTTGGTCTTTGCCTAACAGGCCCCCCTATTAAAACTCTTTTCATAATCCTCTCCAAAAATTTATTTTATATTTGTAAAATTTTTTAAACTTTATGTTTTAGCTTAAACAAAATTTTCATACATCTGAACATATTGTGGTATACCAAAAATGCAAGTAATCTTTTTTTCAAACCAAGCGGTCTTTTTTGCTTTAAATAGGTCTTGTAATGCATTTTGCTGTTAAATATGTTAACATACTCTTTTGCATTTTCAACAAACAGCGAACAAACCGCCAAATGTATGCAAACCTCAAACTCATAACAAAGTGCAATATTTTCAAACCCATTATTTTTGAGCAAATCAGAATTCTTTTTTGCACCAAAATACTGAACCTTTATTGTTTCGAGATTTTTTGTTTGAGTAACAGATTCGCTATTTTTATAATAAATATATAAATATTCGTCTACGCTGTCAAACTTCGCATTGTTAACAATAAGCTTCAACAAAAAGTTCAAATCTTCACCGCTTTTTAATTCGGTATCAAAAAGAGTTTTTTTTGCTAAGTTTGTTTTAACCAAAATTCTAGAAGCCGACATTGTTATATTTGAATTAAAAAAATTGTCAAGTGTTGGATTATTTAAAAAACCATTCATGTTTTCATTCTTGTATAGTTCACAAATATTTCCGTTTTCGTCAATCTTTTTGATTTTACAAAAAACCAAATCGGCATCAGACTCTTTTTGTTTGTTTAACATCAATTCAACATAGTTGTTTTCAATAAAATCGTCGCTGTCAACAAAACAAACAAACTCGCCCTTTGCATTGTTGATGCCCGTATTTCTGGCATCGCTAACACCGCTGTTAGACTTGTGAATAACTCTTATTCTCTTATCTTTTTTTGCCCACTCGTCACACATTGAGGGACTATTATCGGGGCTTCCGTCATCAACTAAAATAATATCCAAATTTTTGTAAGTTTGGTTAACGGCACTGCTGACGCATCTGTCCAAAAACTTTTCAGCTTTGTAAACGGGTATTATAAGTGTAACTGAATTTAACATTGTTGCTCCTTTAAATAAATTATCCCACCAAACAAAATGAATTAAAGTTCGCGATAAATTTCTTCAATTCTTTTTTCCATAATTTCCCAAGAAAAAAGTTCTTTGTATGCCTTGTTGCCGTTTTCCGCAAGTTCGGTCAAAAGCTCTCTGTCTCTGTCAAGCTTATCTACGCAGTCAAAAAATGCCTTTGCCGAATAATTTATAATCATGCCTGTTTTATGCTCTTTTACGATTTCGTCAATGCCTGTGTTTTTGCAAACAATGATTGGCTTTTTTAAAGCCCCCGCCTCATAAAACTTGTTAGGAGCGCTGTATTTGTGATTCAAAATAACGGGATTATAGGTTGCAAACAAAATATCGCAATCTTTTTCCGCTTCAAGCACCTCTTTGTAAGAAAGCTTGCCCAAAAACTTAACATTTTCATAAGTCTCCGAAAGTTTTTTGAACTTATCTTCAAAAACGCCAAGTCCGCCAAACACGTAATCATAACCAGCATGATTAGGAATTTCGTCTGCGATTTCTTCAAGCAATCTGTCTTTATTTAGTGCACCGATAAAACAAATTTTTAGCCTTTCGTTAAATTTAACTTTATTAGAGCTTTCGTCTATATTTGGAGTGTTGTGAATTATTGCCAGCTTTTTTGGATTTGAGCCCGCAATTTGTCTTACTCTTTGTTCAGTGCAAATAACCGTGCAATCAGCACTGTTAATAATGCTAAGTTCCGATTTCTTTATAATTTTGTCTAACATAAAAGGCAGACTATGTGTATCGGAATAAAAGTCAAAAACATCATAAATTAATTTGTATTTGTTTTTGCAAAGTTTGTAAACCGGCTTAGCGGTATCATAATCGCAAGCATGAACAATTGTGCCAACGGGAAAAGTTTTTACTTGCCTTTTTAACCACTTGTGAAATTTCATCATTTTAAACAAATTTTTCAGTCCTCCGCCATAAGAGCATGGAAGCTTGAAAAATTTTATTTTTGCGGATTTTTGATTGAGGTCAATAATCATTTCTTCGTCATATTCATTTCGTCTGTCCCAACCGAGAATGGTTACATTAAAATCAAGTTCACAAAGTTTTGTAGCTAATTTTATTGTTCTTGAATCCTCAATAATCCCCGTAGAACGAAGAATGACTACATTTTTGTTTTCCATAAAATTTATCCTTATAATTTTTCTTCAAGTATATCTGCAATCCTTTTGCTGGCAAAACCGTCACCATATGGATTTTGGGCTTTGCTCATTTTTTTATATTCATTTTCGTCTTCAAGCAAAAGCTTAAAGTATTTATAAATTGTTTCTTCATCAGTTCCAACAAGTTTAAGTGTTCCTGCCTCAATTCCCTCAGGACGCTCGGTAGTATCTCTCATAACAAGCACGGGCTTTCCGAGTGAAGGGGCTTCTTCTTGAATACCTCCGCTGTCGGTTAAAATCAAATAGCTTTTAGCCAAAAAGTTATGAAAATCAATAACTTCCAACGGCTCAATAATTCTTATTCTTTCGTCATTGCCCAAAATTTCGTTTGCCGTAGCGCGAACAATCGGATTCATGTGAATAGGATAAATAACCTTAACATCACTATGCTCATTAACAATTCTTTTTATGGCTCTGAACATATTTTTCATAGGTTCGCCAAGATTTTCACGCCTATGTGCCGTAAGCATAATAAGCTTTGAACCTTTTGCCCAATCAAGCTCAGGGTGAAAGTAATCATTTTTTACGGTTGTTTTAAGAGCATCTATTGCGGTGTTTCCCGTAACAAAAATTTTGTCTTCGTCTCTTTGTTCGTTTAAAAGATTTTTCTTAGAGAGTTCGGTTGGAGCAAAATTAAACTGACTTACAATAGAAACCGCCTGTCTGTTAAACTCTTCCGGAAACGGAGAATCAAGATTATAAGTTCTTAATCCGGCTTCAACATGCCCCACAGGAATATGCAAATAAAAACATGCAAGAGCGGTAACAAAAGTTGTTGAAGTATCACCATGAACCAAAACAACATTAGGCATTTCTTTTTCCAAAACCGCTTTGATTCGTTCCAAAATATTAATGGTAACATCAAACAAACTTTGTTTGTCTTTCATGATGTCAAGGTCATAATCAGGCTTAACATCAAATACATTCAAAACTTGGTGAAGCATTTCTCTGTGTTGCCCCGAAACGCAAACAACAGTCTGAATGTTTTTTCTGGATTTAAGTTCTTTTACAAGCGGACACATCTTTATAGCTTCGGGTCTTGTTCCGAAAACAAGCATAACTTTTTTCATAATAATCCTCCAAAATAATTTATTCTTGTTAAGTCTTTACAAAATTTTTTTTCTTTTTTTCGCAAACTCCCTTCACAAGAAGTTATAAGCAGAATCAAACAAATCAAAGTCAAATAATCTATAAAAATTGCTTCAATGCTAAGAACAAACAAGAAAACCAGCACAAACAAATTAACTTTGTCTGATTTTATATTTTTTATAAGTTTTAAAAGAATAGGCAAAATGGTAAAAAGCAACAACAGCACGCCCAATATTCCGAATCTCCAAAGATATTGCAAATAAAAGTTGTGACAGTCAATACCCAATAATTCGGCAGCCATTCCCGCACCAAAAACAATGTTAATCGGTGAAGAGGCAAAATCTTTTAAATATCTTTTCCAAATTCCTACTCTGCCGGGATCTAGCGGTGTGCCGTCTATCCACAATTCATTAGAATTGTCAGGAGCAATATTTATATCATTATCAACAGAAGGAGTTATCGATTCGGTAGATATAAAGCCAAATCTTGCAAGATAAACTTTTGTGTTGTTTTGTTCGCAAACACAAACAAAAAGCAATATAACAGCAACTATGCCAAGCCCAATTAACATTCTTTTGTCTTTTCTTATGCAAACAGAAATCAAATAATATGCCAAAATAATTATAACGCAAATCAAATAATTTCTTGATAATGTCATGTAAGCAAAGCTGGTTAAAATGGTTAGCGGAACAAACCAAAAAGCTCCCTTTCTTTGCAAGCAATAATAAACTACAAACGGCAACAACAAGTTTATATAAACCGCATAGCCATTTGGATTAATAAACAAGCCCTGAAATTTTACAACTCCGAAGTTTACATACTTTGCCAAAATCGAAGGCATTCTTTCAGACAGTGGGGCTAAATAAGAAATAAAACTAGAAATAATCAAACCCATTGAAGCATACAAAACCAAAGTTTTTATGCTGATTTCATTTTTTCTTTCAATCAAAAGATAAAATACAGCAAATATAACCAAATATTGAATAGTAAGGCTTATTCCTACCTTGTGAATTGGAAAATAGATATATGCAAAAATAAGCATTATGACCAAAATCAGTTTGTAGTTTAATTCTTTTTTTAGTTTAAAAACATCAATCAAATATTTAAAAGCACAAATTAAAAACATTAACGAAAAGAAATAAACATTTAAATTCATTTCTCTGGTAAAAATTTCTATGTGCAAAAACACACCATAAAATGAATAACTATACAAAAACAGAGCCAAAGTTTTTTCAAAATCAAAAAAAATTGCAATAAGGCACATCATTAATCCGGCAATAAATATTGCCCATTCAAAAAACATAGCCAAAACAAAAACTATGGTTAATGCCGCAAGTGAAAAAATGAACCACTTGTCTTTTAGTGCTCCGGATTTTAATCCCTCAAAACTCCCAACAAACTCTTGTTTTAATTTACCCTTCAAACTTTTATCCTCTGAATCCATAATAAATTTATCTTAATGTGCAAGCAGCACACTTTTTGTACATCTTTAATATTATAAATAATTTTGTTATAGGTTTCAAGCAAAAATATATTTAAAATTATATAATTTTAAACTTAAAAAATTCAAAACTAAATATTTAAACATTTTTATATAATTTAGATAATTATTTAACAAAAATCGTAAAATCTGTACTATTTTTGCTTAACTGCATCTTTGCCGTATTTTTTTAAGCTTTTAATAACATAGCAAAATAAACAGTAATTGGCTTTAAAAAAGTTTACTTTCAAAAGTCGATAAGTTTTATAGGTCATTTTCATAGACTTAAATTTGTTTCTTGACTTTGAACCCGCCGTAAGTCTATATAAAACAAGAACTTCGCTAAGTCCATAGGCAAACTTTATTTCGTCTCTCAAAATTTCCAGCCACATAATAAAGTCTTCATGAAGTTCATCGTTGTGCATTAAATGTTTTTTTATAAGCTCAGCTTTTGCGCACGCCGAAGAAAGCGTTATAACATTTTGCTTTAACAATTTGTTAAAGTTAACTTTTTCGGGAACAATAAACTTTCTGCCCGTTGCCTCTCCCGAGTCATCAATAAATTCCACCGAAGTATAACAAAGTTCCGCGCCCGTTTCCTGCATAAACAAAAATTGCTTTTCAATTTTTTCGGGTTTCCAAATATCGTCTGCATCAACAAACGCAATATACTCGCCACTGCAATTTTCTATGGCAAAATTTCTTGTTTTTGCGACTCTCAAATTTTGTGCATTAGAAAAAACTTTTAAACGCTTATCCTTTTTTGCATACTCATTTAAAATTTCCAAACTATTGTCTTTTGAGCAGTCATTAACAGCAATTATTTCAAGATTTTTGTAAGTTTGATTTAAGACACTATCAAGCGTTTGCTTAATAGTTTTTTCAGAGTTATAAACCGGAATTATAACCGAAATAAGAGGCTGAGATTTTATCATAAATTCTCCAAAACAAAATAAAAAATCATTTTAACAAAAAAACCATGTTTTTATGAATTTATTATAACACTAATAATAAATTTAACAAAATATATTTTGCTTTTTATATGGCTAAAAAGCTAATTTTGGAGAATTTTCACATACAACCCCTTGCGTTGAATAAACAAATAAAATCAGTGCATAAACAAAGCTCATGCTAAAAAATAATTTTCCATAATTGAGATAAACAATACCGCCAAAAGTAGTCAAGTTTTTTATAATATTTAAAGTAAGATAAAAATAAAATACAAAACTAAAAACAAGTTAAGTTTTCTATTTTTTTGCCAAATTCAAATAAAAATTTAAAAAAATGGCGAGATTAACTCGCCATAGTTTTCTTTTAGTTCACTTGCTATCACTTTTATAATTTTTAATTACAATCTCATAAAAATTCTTATTTGCTTGAATTTTTATTATTTTTCTTGGAATTATTGCTTAATTTTACAGATTTTTTTACAACACTTTCTTTTTTTGATTGTTTCTCATTTTCAGGTTTATTTTCAACGCTATCTGGCAATTCGCAGATTTTTGAATTTTCTTCCTCTTCCGCCTTATTTTCTTGCTCTTCATTTTCTATTGAAGAAATAGAAGTCACAACGCCCTTTCCTTCATTTTCAATTTCTCCCGCAAGTTTATGCCCTTCGTCATATTGCTTTTTGGAAATTTTTTTAGATTTTAACAAATAGTCTGCATAATAATATTCTCTTTTTTGCTTATCCGATTCGCTGTTTGCCCCGCTGGCAGAGCCACCCTTAAACACCGCAGTAAAAGTTCCGAAAAATAGTTTAAAGTCATTTGCAAAAGTAATATTTTTTGCATATTCCATATCTCTTTCAAACACGCTTTCCCAAGAGCTTTCGCTGTTTCGGTCATAAACTTGCGCAGGTCCTGTAAGTCCGGGACGAACAGAATACGCCTTCATGATTTCTTCGTCATAAAAAATCATATCTTTAACCAGCCTTGGTCTTGGCCCAACAATGCTCATATCTCCAACCAAAATATTAATAAGTTGAGGAAGTTCGTCAAGGCTTGTTTTTCTTAGAAGTTTGCCCCACTTTGTAATTCGCTCGGCATCAGGCAAAAGATCTCCGTTTTTGTCAGTTTTATTAGTCATGCTTCTGAATTTGTAGAGCGGAAAAATCTTTCCATTTTTGCCCGGTCTGTATTGTTTGAAAATTGGATTGCCTTTTAAAATAACAAAAGACAACAAATAAATAATTATAAAAACCGGCAACAAAATAACAATTGCCAAAAAAGAAATCAATATATCAAAAAACCGTTTAAAAAAACAAGCATAAATTCCGCGTTTCATAGAATTCCTCTCATGTTAATATTGCCAATATACCTTAAATATTTAAAAAAATATTAATATTATTAGATAAATAAAGTATATATGTAAAATACAATTTTTGTCAAGTTAAAGCAAATACAAACTTTGTAAATTAAACAAAAAATTTTGAATATTTTTATAGCTTTATTGCCACTCTAAATATTACAAGCAAAGTTGCCTTGCAATTATCAAAAAAGTTAATCTTTTGACACTAATAATCATAAACTATTAATAAAGGAGGTTTTATGAGAAGACGACTTAAAATGGAAGTGCTTGGAGATTACGTTTCGCTTTTTAGAATAATTTATTTTTGTAGATGCAGCAAACTTGAAAAGCCCCAAACAAATATTAACTGCCAGAATATAGAAAATTTGGAAGAACGAGCACTTTCTCTCAGACAAAAATATGACCTTATTTTTAACAAACTCAACATTCGTGGACCTTCGCTGATTCTGTTTAGGTCACAACTAAGATCAGAGGCAGAAAAAGAATTTTCCACAGAAGAAAAAAACATAATTTCGCTTAGCAAATTAGAAATTTTATATGACAAATTAGGCATTTTGGAAAGCAAACATTATTCTTTATCGCTTAAATATAACAAAAAATTTAATTAAAAATGTAAAATTAAAGCAATTCAGGCTTGTTTTTAACAACTGAGATTATAATTATAAATAAAGGCAAACTAATAATTTGCTTTTATTTTTTTGCACTAAAATCTAAATTATATTTATAAAAATTTATCGCTTGGCGGCAAATTGGTCTATTCAAAAATATTTGGCAAAATAAATAACATAAATGTACAAAATTAAAAAAATGTAAAATTATTAAGTTTTAATGTTCCAAACCGATTAAAACACACATTCTTTATTATAAAAGATTTGCAAAAATTTAAGTTTATATTATAATATAATGTGATAAGAAAATAATTAACAAAAGAGGAAAATTTTTATGACTATAACTGTGGTTTGTGATGTTCTTGGCGAAGAAAACAATGGGCAAACTATTGCGGCAATGAATTTAATTAGGTTTCTTAAAGCGCAAGGACATACTGTTAGAGTGCTTTGTGCAGACCAAGACAAAAAAGAATTGGAAAATTATTATATAGTTCCAAATTATGATTTTGGAAAAATGTTAAATGCTTATGTTCACCGCGTGGGTGTCACTCTTGCAAAACCTGATACAGATGTTATTAAAAAGGCGTTTGTAGGAGCTGACCATGTTCATATTATGACACCGCTCGGGCTTGGAATTGCGTCCGTAAAAATCGCTAATGAAATGAACCTTCCGATAACAGCGGGCTTTCATATGCAAGCGGAAAATTTGACAAGCTATTTTAAGGTGAACAAAATAAAACCGATAAACACTCTTGTTTACAAATATATTTATAATCACCTTTACAAATTTGTAGGCGGAATTCACTACCCAACCAAGTTTATCAGAAACACCTTTGAAAGCAGAATCAAAACAGTTACACCAGGCTATGTTATTTCTAACGGCGTTCATAGCTATGTGAAAAAAAGAGATATAGAAAAGCCAGAAGAGCTTAAAGATAAAATAGTAATTTTAACAACGGGCAGATACGCAAGAGAAAAATCTCAGGACACTCTTATAAATGCCGTGAAATATTCTAAATACAAAGACAGAATTCAGCTTATTTTGGGTGGACAAGGATTAAAAGAAAAGAAATATAAAAAGCTTGCTCAAAAGCTTCCGATAGCACCTATTTTTAAACTGTTTTCACGCACAGACATTATTGATGTTTTAAATTATTGCGATTTTTATGTTCACCCAGCAGAAGTTGAACTTGAAGGTATTGCTTGTCTTGAAGCCATAGCTTGCGGAAAACTTACTATTGTTTCTGACTCTAAGGGCAGTGCAACAAAAGACTTTGCGGTAGACGAAAAATGTATTTTCAGCAACAGAAATCCAAAAGACCTTGCACGTGTTATAGACTATTGGATAGAGCATGAAAAAGAGCGAAAAGAATATGAACAAAAATATTTAAAGAGTTCTGTAACCTACTCCCAAGATGAATGCATGAAAAAAATGGAACAAATGATTTTTGAAGTT
Organism: uncultured Eubacteriales bacterium; assembly: GCA_948787875.1. Classification (GTDB taxonomy): domain Bacteria; phylum Bacillota; class Clostridia; order Christensenellales; family UBA1242; genus RGIG1681. The sequence continues at coordinate 2,969 of CAQFKO010000011.1, read as the reverse complement.
GTAGACAAAAAGAAAAAAGAATTGGAAAGCAAAAAATCCATTGCAAATCAATCCGAAAATCAATAACCATTTTAGAACTTTATCATATAATAAAAGGAAAGATATGCACAAAGAAAAACAAAAGAAGATAATTTATTATAAAGATGAGCTCAATGACGATTTTGCAGGCACTAAAATTAATGCAAAAAAGGTAGATAGTAGCTTTAAATTTGTGCATAAAAATATTATTTGGCGATTTTTTTCGTGGCTTATTTATTATGGTATTGCCGTTCCTTTTTTGGGATTTTATTGCAGAGTTATAAAAAAAATAAAAATTGTTAACAAAAAGGCACTTAAAAAAATTAGAAAATCGAATTTTTATTTTTATGGAAACCACACAGGCGCGGTTGATGCATTTATTCCAAGTCTTATTTCGCTTCCACAAAGAACAAAAATTGTTATATCTTCGGACGGAGTTTCAATTAAGGGTTTAAAAAACATTGTGCAAATGGTGGGCGGACTACCCGTTCCCGATGGGCTAAGCGGAATGAGTCAATTTGTTAAAGCAATGCAGTTTTACAATGATCACAAATATAACATCGCAATTTATCCCGAAGCACATATTTGGCCATATTATACAAAGATAAGGCCTTTTAAAGATGCATCTTTTGGTTATCCGATAATGCATAACAAACCAATTGTTGCATTTTGCACCACCTATCAAAAGCCAACAGGGCTGTTCAAAAAACACAAAAAGGCCAACACAACCGTTTATGTCAGCGACCCAATTTATCCCGACTTAACCAAGCCAAAAAAAGAGGCTCAAAAAGAACTTAGAGATAAGGTTTATAATTTTATGGTGGAAACCGCCGAAAAATACAGCAACTTTGAAGCAATAACTTATTTGCCGTATACAAAAAGCCCGGATTATATTGCCGAACAAATAAATAAACAAAATAAAAACTAAGCATTATTAGCTTAGTTTTTTTATTATTCTTCGCCGAGCTGAACTTTGTTAACGTTCAGTCTTTTTACATCTGCCATTTCGCTTGTTGAACCATAAACCCGTTCAAAAAAGTTTTCCGCTCCGCCAAATTTTTCTTCAAAATAATTTTCAGAAACAAGATTGTCGGGAGTAGAATTAGCATAAACTTTGCCAACAGAATTCGGCAAAACTTTTTGAATAAATTCCGTAACCAAAACTTTTTTAATATCTAAATTTTTAACATCAATATGATAGGTTTCTTCTTCCGAATTCATAAGGCAATCTTCAACAACCAAAGATTCATTTTTGTTGTAGCTCGAAATAAAAATATTAATAAACGCTTCTCTTTGTTCTTTGTTGGTTTGATTCAAAAAACTTTTTCCAAATAATGTTATTCCCGCTTTTATGGCATCGTTAATAAATTCAGGATCTGCTTTTACAAACTCAAAATTAACCGAACCAATGTCAAAAGAAGCTTTGATTACGCTTACCTCCGCAGAATAAATAATTGTAAGCCTTTCACCCGAAATAAAATCCGCACCGCCCTTTTTTGATGCTTTTTCTTTGCCTGTTATGTTATCTGCAACGCACTCACTGCCAATTATTTCAACATTTTGTTTTTTTAGCTCGCGAACATTATGTTTGTCAACAAACTCTTCATAAAAACACGCTTTAAAAATATCAATCCACTCTTTATACTCTCTTTCAGCCTGTTCATTTATATAAAATTCGGGAAGCGAATATAACTTGCTTTCAAACCCGCCATAAGCTCTTTGAAATTTAAACTCGCCGTTTTCTAGTTCTGCTTTTTCCACAAAAGGCTTTTCCACAATAAATTCAGGCTGAATTTTTTTTACCATTGGCAAATAAGATTCAAAAATTCGTTTTACAAAATACTCACTCTCTGTTTTATTTTTAGCCTTTCTGTCTTTAAAGATTTCTGAGCTGTTATATTCTTCTTTTGAAATATCTCTATCTTTTTTAAAGCAGTCTCTTCCGTAAAGTGTCATGCAAGCAGAAATTACTTTGCTGATTTTGTTGCTCATTTTGTTAATTTCTTCTGCTGACGGTTTGTGAGAAAACTCCACGTCAGCCTCACCGATAATCTGTCTTGCATTGGAAGAATGATAATGAAGCCTTGGCAAACAGCCCTCAGGAAGCTCTAAAAGCCCACTTTTAACTTCTTGAAAGTCGTCAAATTTATCGTCTTTGTGTTGCCTAAAATCATACTCTTCAACATCATATTCAGAAACAAATTTGCCGTCTAAAAAGTTATAAGTATTCCCATTTGAAGAAATAAAACTCGTTCTTCTTCCGCCAACACCATTGGTGTTATCATAAAAGGCAGAAAAAGGAACTTTAACAATAATTTCTGTTTGTTGGTCTTTCATAAAAACTCCTTTAACATTTGTATGCCTTTTTATTATAACACCGTTAATACCATTTGTAAATAGGCATTACAAAAATACATCTACCATAAATACCGTAAAATCAAAACAACATAAAAAAGCAGAGCCAAATTTGCTCTGCTTTAAATTTATACATTTCAACTGTTTCATTCTCTTCAAGGTCATATTCTTGTGCAGTAACCTCGGTTGGAGTTATATCACGATATCTCTTTAAACCTGTACCGCCAGGAACTTGATATTATTCTTTACTTTTTTTAGTTTTACCTTTCTTAGTTTCAGTTTCAATATCTTGCTTATCGGCAAGTTCGTTATTGTTATCTTCTTTGTCAGCATCTTCATACATAGAGTTAATCATTTCTGCTTCTACTCTTATTAAAGAATTTCCCTCAGCTTGAAAGCCAAACTCTCCTTTATCGGTTGTTATTGTGAAAAGTGCATGAAGTTTGCCAGCTCTATCATATTCAAAGTAAAACCACTTTGGAATTTTTTTAACAAGCTTAGCCTTTTCAACTCTTGCTACAACTGTGTAATCTTCACCCTCTTTAAGCAAATTATCAAATGCAAAATCCACAAGATAGCTTTTGTGATCTTCCAAA
>CAQFKO010000010.1:15432-30542 GCA_948787875.1 uncultured Eubacteriales bacterium | reverse complement strand
AAAGTTTACTATGCAAATTGTAAAGGATAAAAAAGCACTACCCAAAATAGCAAAAGATAAATTTTGCCACCAATCTTTTAAAAATATTGCACCAAATAAAGATAATATGGTTATTATTAAAGATATTCTTATACCCCATTTATTAACTTTCATAAATACCTCCTGTCTATGTTATATTAAATTTTAAGATACAATCAAAAATAAAACCTAAACCAAACTTTTTAAATGTTCGATTTAGGTTTTGTTTGGCGGAGAGTTAGGGATTCGAACCCCAGATGGCTTGCACCATGCCAGTTTTCAAGACTGGTGTATTCAACCGCTCTACCAACTCTCCATATTAAGTTGTTATCAGTTTTTTGGTTTAGGCAGGCAAGTATGTTAAGGATTGTTTTGGAATTAATAATTTTAAAGGAGGTATTGAGCCAAACCTAAATCCAAACTTTTTGCTGACTTTTATAGTATAGTAAAAATTTTTTTAAAAATCAAGTATTTTTTTAAAAATTTTTATTATCATTTAAAAAATTTTGATTTTGGTTTATTTGATATTCTTAAAAATTTTTCAATTTGATATTTTGGGAGTGGTGGGGAATTGTTTTAGGTTATTAATTTTTGTTTAAGTCTTTGAGATTTTTACTTTAAAGTTTTGAAGGTTTGAGTTGTTTGAATAATCTTGTTTTGTCATAATTCTTCGGACTGACGGATATAAAATTCCGTCAATCCACTTTGCATGATCTTTTTCATTTATTTCGTCTATAATTTTGAATCCGACTTTATCTTGAACTTTTGAACTTTGAAGGTTGGCTTTGTTGTGGCGTATTGTTACCATGCTGTCATCAAACTCATCAAAAACAAGTTTAAGAGTGGCTTTTACTGCCTCAGGCATTATGCCTTTTCCCCAAAACTTTGGAGATAAAAGATATCCAATTTCTTTTGTGTTATCGTCTAGTTTTATTCCTTTGTATTGTTCGTTTTTGCGTTTTTCCGAAACCAAAATAAGTTCTACTGAGCCGATTACTTTGTTTGACGGTTTAAGTGTTATTGCGAATTGAAGAGGTTTTGTTTCTTCCAATTTTAAACGTTCCAAAGCACTTTCTTTGTTTTTATATTCCTCTCCCCAAAGGCGATTTGCCACATTTGGATCAGAAACATAGTCAAAGTAATCGTCAATATCGCTTTGTTTATAATTTCTTAAAATAAGTCTTTCGGTTTCGATTGTGTATGCCATATTTTTTCCTTTAATTTGATTTTAAACTTGGTGTGGTTGTGTTTGTGTTGTTCCAAATTTCATTGCTGAAATTGTTTGAAATAAAGTCTGTAAGTTGCTGATCTGTTTCTGCAAAAGTCGTTAAGTCGAAATCGTATAAATCATTAGACAATAAAGTTAATCCATTTGAAACATAATTTTGGTCATTTTGAAGAGTTAGGTTTGAAGAAATGTTATTTGTGGTTGAGGTGCTTGAAATTATTGCACCCAAACTTATATTTTGATTTTCACTGCCCGTAATGGCTGTGGCGTTTATGCTTCCCACAAAATAACAATATCTTACATAAAAGTTTTTGTCTGATTCATTATTTGCAAAGCCAACGATTCCGCCTGCGAATAAATTTATAATGTCATGATTATTTTGTGCGAAAACAGTTAAATCTAATTGGCTTGTTGAATAGGAATAAGAAATTCCGCTGTTATTTATTTTTCCCACAATTCCGCCGATGGCAAAATTCAGTGAATCGCTGGTTGAAACAAGCTGGGCATCTTTTGCTTCTGCCGTAATTTTTGCATGGACAACGCAGTGGTTTATTTCCGAATTTTTGGCAAGACCCGCAATTCCTCCGAATATTAAATTTCCGTCGATTTTGTTTGTTATGCTTATGCTTGAATTATTTGATATTTCGCAAAGTTTTATGGTTGTGTTGTCTGCTCTTGCAACAATAAATCCGGCATAGTTGGTTGCAAAGTTTGCATGACCAATGTTTGTGGCATTATTATTTTGCTCATAATTTTGAGCCGTGCTAGTTTCAACAATGTTGCAATTATCGAGTTTTATGCCCATTATTGTTGCGCCTTTTACATATCCGAAAAGCCCGTAATAATTTTCACCGAGTGTGTTGGTGCTTTGAATTTTTAAGTTGGATATTGTGTGATTGTTTCCGTAAAACTTTCCGCTAAATGGGGAAGTCGCGTTTCCTATCGGTGACCAAGTTGCACCGCTTAGGTCAATATCGTTTTTTAAAACTAAGGTTGCCGACAGATATTCTTTTTTAGTCATAAAGTTTAAAAGTTCGCTTGCAGTCGAAATCTCCACGGTTGCATTTTTTTGATTGTTTTTAAGGTCATCGGTATAACTTTTTGCAATTACGGCTACCAAGGCAAAGCCCGTTAAAACAAAAATTAAAATGTAAAGAACTTTTGAAAACAGGTCTAGTCGTTTTCGTTTTTTTGTTTCTTTTTTAAATTCTGCCGCTTGCTTTTTTTGGCGATATTTTTTTTGAGTTTCTTTTTCTTTTTCCAAAAGTTTAAGTTTGTTTATTTCAGCCCTTATATGCTCTTTGTCGTCTTCTTGGGCATATTTTAATGCATCTTTTGCAAAACTTAAATACCCATCAAAATTTGGGATTATTGTAAGATTGTGGGTTTTTGCCTTTACCACGCCGAAATATGCGTGGTGATTGGTTTTGTCAAGTTCAATGGCTTTTTTGAATTCTGCCTCCGCTTTAACAAAATCTGCTTGATATATCAGTGCTTCACCGTTTTTGATGTGCGCAGTGGCTTCTATCTTTGATTCTATTTCATTTGGCTTTAATTTTTCTAAAAAAGATATATCTTTTTCGTCTAAAAGTTCAGACAAATTATATGTGCTTCCGCAAAACTCACAAGTTACTTTTTTTGATGCAGTGTCAAAAGACATATTGTTGTCGCAATGCTTGCACTTAACATTTATTATAGCCATGTGAGCCTCCTTGTAGAATAATGATAAAACATTTTTTGTTAAAAGCAAACAATTTGAAGCGGTTTGGTGAATTTTTAATATATAAATTATTCAAACTAAACATAGAGCGTGTTCTTTTGTTTGACAAGCTTGTAGGTAAAATTATAAACTAAAATAGATGAAAATGAAGAATTTTAAGATAAAGTCAAAACTATATGTGCTTTGTGTGGCAGCTATTTTGCTGACCTTTTTGTTTGGGGCATTTTTTGTTTCCAACAAAACCCAAAATGCTCAAAATAATAATTTGACGGTTGCGATTAATTATGGAAACACAAGTGATATTGTTAAGTCGCTGATTGGTGCACCAAGGCCGACCGAAAGCTATTATGATTTGAGTTTTAAATATCCTGTTCTTGCGGAAAATCAAACTTCTTCAAATTTTTGTTGGACTTATGCTTCTGCAAAAGCTTTGGAGACAGCCATGATGGTTCAGTCAGAAGAATATCATAATTTTTCTGATGTTGGAATGGCTCTTCTTGCTTATAACTTTGGAATAAAAAATATTTTTAATGCGGAAGGAAATTTTGCCAACTTTTGCAATGTTATGCAAACGGTTGGTGTGGTTTATGAAAACGACTTTTCCAATGACGAGTTTTTAGATATTGACGGAAGGGTTACTGAGGTTGATAAATATTCTTTTGTTAATGATTATGCCGACAAAACGCTTTCTGACTCTGTTTTGCCAATTTGTCTTGGAGATGACACGAACTATGTGGGGTTGGACCTTTTAAGTAAACGCCTTTTGGTTCAAAATTATATAAAAAAATATGGCGGTCTTTTTGCCGGACTTGAAAGAGGAACTTATTCAAGCATGGGGCAGTCTGTGGGAAAATATGAACCATTAAATAACACCTCGGGCAGTGGTTCTTATGATGCTATTTATAAGTCTCAAAACCATGCTGTTTGTATTATAGGTTGGGACGACGAGTATGGTTGGCTTGCAATTAACAGCTGGGGCGTGGAAAATTCTTTTTATGAAAAGTTTTATATTCCATATAACTATACTTATACTTATAACACATTTTCGGGATTTGAGTGCCAAGACGGAGAGGCTGTCAAAACTTCGGATTCTTCTTCAATAAGCGGAATCAGCAACGGGCTTAAAAATTTTAACAAACTTGTTAATGTTTTTGAGTTTGGTCAAGATATTGAATTTGAATTTAAATTTGGTGAAAGTGTTGATTTTTCAAGTGTATATTTCAGTGCATATCATGGAAAACAAGATGTAAGCAGACAGTTTGAGGCTAACTTTGAAGACAGCACAAAAACCACAAAACTTAAACTTCCGCTGTCAAACCAACAAAGCGGAACTTATTTAATAAAATTTTACAGCGGTTCAAAACTTATCGGAACAAAAGAGATTTTGGTTCATTCGGGCACGGAAATTGCTTATATAAAATTTTCGGCAGATAAGAGCTCGGCAGATACTGATATAAGTGAGGACACTCCTGTTTTAATGAGCACTCATTCTAGTTCCGAAAACAGCGCAACATTTTATGTTGATATAAAAAAATATAATTCATTTAATTTAAACCTTTATAAAAACGACCTCAGTTCAAATAATATTAGTTTGGTTTTAGACGATGTTTATTTGACCTATATGGAAGGCAGTGAAGTCAAGTCGGAAATTGTTTCTAACAAATATAACGCATATATAACCAATTTCGGAAAAATTAAATTTAATTTTGCTTCGGGCGAAAATCCGGAAAACAAAATGATTGAGTTTAAAATAATCATTTCTTCAAAAACCGGAATGCCTCAGCGTGAAATTTTTATAAAAATTATTGTAAGTAGTCCTGAGGCAGAAATCGCAACAAGAACAAATGAGGCTTTTGCTATTGAATATGTGCTTGGCGGAGGAGTTAACGACAGCAGAAATATTCAGCGTTTTCCTAACTATTCAAAAGACCCGCTTATGACTTCTTTTAAGGTTTATCCCGCAACAAAACTCGGCAACGATTTTGCTGGTTGGTACACTGACCCTGATTTTGAAAACGAATTTGCCCTAGATGTTATTGATGCTTCTTTGCCAAAACAAATTTTGGTTTTGTATGCAAAATGGAGCTCTACGGAAACCGAATATTTTGACGGATTGCTTGAAATTTCTGACGTGGTTGACTATAACAAAGAACAAAAAGATTTGTCGCAATCTATTATTTATGGCGACAGTGTGAAATTGTTGTATGATTTTCAAGAAAAACCCGCACTTAGCGGAACAAACTATATTGTTAATTACAACTATTATATAAACGGAAAAGAAACCGATAAAAATGATTCTGCTGTTCTTGATTTTAAATTTCCGAATTTGACTTTTGGAAATTATGAAATTAAGGTTGTGGTTAATGTTATAATAAGCAGACAGTTCAGTGTAACAAAAGAGGGCAGTTTTAGTTTTAATGTTCAAAAAAAGCAGACCACAGCCAATTTTAATGAACTTAGCCATCAATTTGACGGCAAGCCACATCAGCCTTCCAGCCCTGTTTTTGACGGCGTTTATGCGGAAGACTTAGAAAATATGCTCTATACGTTTAATAAGGGTGCGGAAATCAATGTTGCACAAAACGGGCAATATGAGTTTGAACTTGTTGCACTCAGCAACAAAAACTATGAGCTTGTGGGCAACAAAATTTTCAACTATCAAATTTTGCCTCGTGAGCTTGTTGTTAATTGGACGGGGCTAAAACAAACTTATAACGGAACTCCGAGAATTCCCGATGTGGAACTGAAACAAAAAGATGACGGAATGTTTCCTATTTCTCCCGTTAACGCAAGTGTTTTGATTTATGCTGACGAAGAGTGGAAAAATATGGGCGTTATTAATGCCTCAACTTATAGCGTTAAGTTATCGGCACTCAGCAGCAGAAACTATGTTGTTAAAACTGATTTGGAACAAACCTTTGTTATTGAACCTGCAAAACTTAAAATAAAAGTCAATGATGTTTCGGAACGATTGCAAACTGCAACGAATTATAGAAAAGAGTTAAGTTATGTGGTGGTAAGTGGCTCTGTTTTTGGAAATGACGACCTTGGAATAAAACTTTCTTCTGAGGGACTTACCGCAACGGTTAGCGGAAATTATGACATTAATGTTTCGCACTCAAACAAAAATTACGAACTTAGTGTTGAAAAAGGGACTTATACTTTGCTTGGAACATACACAGTGTTTTACAAGCTTCCAAACGGTGAAATTTATGAAGAGGTTTTAACTGACGGCGAAACTCCAAAAGGTATAAATTCTGATATTTATAAACTTCCGTTTTTGTCTGTTTTTTCTTACAATCAGCCACTTGAATTTACGGGCGATGACCTTTATATTTCTGTTTCAATAATAAACTACACTTGGGTTGTTGTTATTTTGATTGTTATTATTGTGTTTATTGTGGTGTATGCTGTTGTAACTCACAAGGTCAGAAAAAACAAAGTCAGATAATTTTTTAAATAATTAAAATTCTCACACAAATGCTTTTATATTTAAAGTTTTGGGTGAGTTTTTTATTTTATATGGCATTTAAATTTTATTATATTAAGCTTTTTTCAGAAAAACTATAAATTTTTGCATATTTTAAGGCAATTAATTAAAAATTATTGTAAAAATTTTATTTTAATATTATAATACTCATGAGGTAAGATTATGAAAAAAATTGAAGTTAAACAAATTTACAGCGACCCTGCCCTTTTTGATTCAAAAGAGGTTTTTGTTTCGGGCTGGGTTAAAAGTGCAAGAGGAGGCAAGGCGTTTGGCTTTTTGGACCTTAATGACGGTTCTTGTTTTAAGGGTGTTCAAGTTGTTTTTGACGCAGAAAAACTTTCTAATTTTGACGAAGTTTCAAAACTTAATACGGGTTCTAGTGTTGAGGTTTTGGGCAATTTGGTTTTAACGCCTGAAGCAAGACAGCCTTTTGAAATTCATGCAAAAGATGTTAAGGTTTTGTCTGCAACAGACAGTGAGTATCCTTTGCAAAAAAAGAAAATGACACTTGAATTTTTAAGAGAGCAAGCTTATCTTCGTCCTCGCACAAATACTTATAGTGCTGTGTTTAGAATAAGAAGTGAATGTGCCTATGCCATTCATAAATTTATGCATGAAGAGGGTTTGACTTATGTTCACACTCCAATAATAACAAAGTCAGACTGCGAGGGAGGAAGCGAGCTGTTTCGAGTTTCTTCACAGGATATTTATGCTCCAAATTCAAGCCTTAACCCAGAAGACGAGCTTTTTGGCGGAAAAGTATTTTTGACTCCAACAGGTCAGCTTGAAGGCGAGGCTATGGCAATGGCTCTTGGCAAGGTTTATACCTTTGGACCAACTTTTAGGGCAGAAAACAGCAATACCACAAGGCACGCAAATGAGTTTTGGATGATTGAACCGGAAATTGCTTTTTGTGACCTTAATGGGCTTATGGATTTTGAAGAAAAAATGATTAAGTCAGTTATCGGTCATTTGCTTGAATACTCAAAAGACGAACTTGAATTTTGCAACAAAAATATTGATAATGGTTTATTAGACAGATTAAACTTGGTGGCAAATTCTCAATTTGAAAGGGTAAGTTATACTGATGCTATTGAGATTTTGAAAAAGAATAACGATAAATTTGAGTTTAAAGTTAGCTGGGGTTCTGACATTCAAACAGAGCATGAAAAATATTTGACCGAAGTAGTTTATGGAAAGCCTGTTTTTGTTACGGATTATCCAAAAGAAATAAAAGCATTTTATATGCATCAAAATGATGACGGCAAAACTGTGGCTGCGGTAGATTGTTTGGTTCCGGGAATAGGTGAGCTTACAGGCGGAAGCCAAAGAGAAGTTGACTATAACAAACTTCTTGAAAGAATTCATGAACTTGGATTAAAAGAGAAAGATTATTGGTGGTATTTAAATCTAAGAAAATATGGCTCAGCTCCTCATTCGGGCTTTGGTATCGGTTTTGAAAGATTTGTTATGTATGTTACGGGAATGAGCAATATTCGTGATGTTGAGCTATTTCCAAGAACTCCGAATAACTGTGAATTTTAGAATTATAAATTATTTATTTGATTTTTAATTTTAAATCATTTAAATTAAATGAAAAATTAAATTTTACAATAAAAAAATAGCACCTAGCGTAAGCTTAATGCTATTTTTATTTTGTTATAAAATCAATGCTGCTATATTTATAATTTTGCATTACAAATATTGTAAGAATGGTTATATTTTTTATAGTTTTATTATTTTAAATCCGGCGGAGCGAATTAGCCTATTAAATACGGCAAGAGATATTCCGCTTTTTTGCGGGGCTCTTGCAAACACGGTTTTTGCGCCAAGTTCGTCAAGTTTTCTGAGAGCGGAAAAAAGTTCGTGTGCTTGGGCTTTTGGGTCATTTATTTTTCCAAAGGTTACGGCAGGCAAGTCAAATAAACTTTCTTCTCCTTCAAAGCAAAGCACAAAAGTGTTATTGTTCTTATGATTTTTTACGAAGTCTGAAAACTTTTCCAATGAACTGTCTATTATGGTTATGTTTGCGTTTGGGGCATAATGCTTATATTTCATTCCCGGAGAAAGCACCTTTTCGTTTGATTTTACATCTTCCAAAATGGCTTTTGCAATCTCTACTTTTTTGTTTAAAACTTTTTCTATGTCACTTGCGGTTATAACGCCCGGCCTTAGAATAATCGGATTTTTTTCAAGCACAGAAATAACAGTTGATTCAACCCCTGCTTCACAAGTTCCACCATCGATTATAAGCGGAATTTTTGTGTTCATATCTTCATAAACATCTGCTGCTGTTGTTGGGCTTGGCTTTCCGCTGATATTTGCACTTGGGGCAGCAAAAGGAACGCCCGAACGCAGAATAATTTGTTGCGCGATTTTGTTTGACGGCATTCTTATTCCCACGCTATCTAGTCCCGCTGTTACGCTGTTTGAAACGAGTTTTCCTTTGGGCATAATAATTGTGAGTGGTCCCGGCCAAAAGGCTTTGGCAAGCTTTTTTGCGTCTTCGGAAACGCTTGATACAAGCCCGTCTAACATTTCGATATTCGCAATATGAACTATTAAAGGGTTGTCTGCGGGTCTGCCCTTTGCTTTAAAAATTTTTTCTATTGTGCTGTCGTTTCTTGCATCTCCCGCAAGACCGTAAACGGTTTCTGTGGGCACGCCAACGACCTCACCGCTATTTAGCAGGGCACAGGCAAGTTCTATGGATTTTTCGTCTGCTTTTAAAAGTTTTGTTTCCACATTTTCTCCTAATAATTATGATATTATTTTAGCACGCAAAAAAAAAATACTCAATCAATTTAAAATAATTGTGCATTATTTTTTGAAAGAGCATTCAGATAATTATTATTATGTAAAAAATATTTTGTTAAATATAAAATTTTACAAATAAAAAGCATTATTTTAAAAGAATATGTGTTGAATTAAAATTTCAATTGCAAGGGCTATCAGCAAAATTCCACCTGCAAAGGTTGCTTGCTTTTTATATTTTTTGCCGCACTTATGACCAATATAAACACCGATTACAGTTACAACAAAGGTCAACAAACTTATTATAATAAGACTAATCCAAATGTTTGCATTTACAAAAGCAAGTGTTACGCCAACTGCAAGAGAATCAATGCTTGTTGCGAGTGAAAGCAAAAACATTGATTTAAAGCCAAGGTCATTTTTTATTTGGTCTTGTTTTTTTGAAAAGGCTTCTCTTATTAAATTTATTCCAAGTATTATAAACACTGCAAACATAAACCAATGGTCAAAGTCACAAATATATTCTTCAAAAATTTGTCCGGAATAATAGCCGATTAACGGAAATATGCTTTGAAAAACAGCAAACCAAAGTCCACAAATCATTGCAGTTTTTGTGAGCGTTTTTGTGCTAGATAAGCCTTTGCTGAGTGAAACGGTAAAAGCATCTACGGAAAGCCCAAGTCCTAGGAAAAACAGTTCAAAAATTTTCATAAAACTCCAAACCCAAACTGAGCAAATTTTTATCAATTTGCTCTGCGGATATTAATATTTTATGATAACTTAAAAACAGTTGTGATATTAATTTTGTTGTTGTAAAATAATGTTATAAGCTAATGGAGGTTTTTATGATTGAACTTGAATTGAAATATAAAGTTTCGGATTTTCCGAAAAGCCTTAAAAATTTAGAGGTTTTAAAAGAAAAGTTTCAATCTGATATTTATTACGACACAAAAGACTTTAAACTAATTTCGGGCGGAAATTTTGTTAGGGTTAGAAACGGAAAAAGGCTTGAATTTAAGCTGGGTACTATCGACACAACCCATCTTTATTGTGAAGAAAAAAACTTTGAGCTAAATGAGTTTTTAAGCAGGCAGGAAGATATAAAGAATGTGCTTTTGGCAACAGGCTTAACAAATGTTAAATCGGCAAATTCTTTTGAGGAATTTTTGGCTGTTAATGGATTTGAAGTTTTGGCACCTATTGACAAGCAAAGAAAAGAGTTTAGACTTGGAGAAAATATAACCGTTGCCGTTGACGACACAAAAGGACTTGGATTGTTTGTGGAAGCGGAGATAATGATTGATGCCGATAGGCTAACGGAGGTTGAAGCAACGAAAGCAAAAAATTTGTTGCAAGAAAAGTTAAAGGCTTTTGAAATTTTGAATGAAGAGGCACAAGAGGTTAGGGTGGGCTATGTTGAACTATTTTTGATGGAATATAACAGACCTGCCTATGACGCCGGAATATTTAAGTTATAATAAAAAAGGGAAACAATTATTTGTTTCCTTTTTTTGCGGTTTCATATTCTTCTTTTGTGAGGCAGATATGTGATTTGTGAAATCTTTCCATAAAATCAACTTTGTCTGCAATTTCTTCTCGTGAAAAAGTTTTTCCTTTTGGTGCCGCCACCCATTTTTCTTCGGTGTCATTATCCCTTATTATAATTGCGATTATTGTTGCCACATATTCATTTACGGGTTCGTCAATTCCAAGCAAATAAACATCTTGATAGTCGCCGTCTGGGGCAACAACACCCTCATAATAGCCGTAATTTATGGGATAAATGTTTTGCGGATATTTTGGGTGAGAAGTGCCAAGCGGTCTGTCGATTTTTACATTGACGGTTTCTCCCACAACAAAGTCTCCAAGTTTTAAATTTTGTTTGGTTGTTTGCATAAAATCCTCCTATTGTTTTTTAAAATAACAAATATTTAGACGGCCAGCCAGATTCGTAAATAAATGTAAGCTTTTTTTGTTTGTCATTAATTTGGTTGGCATTTTTAATGAACTTATTTACTTGTTCTTCGGTAACGGAATCGTTTGCTTTTATAATATTTAAAAGAGTTGTTGAAGAACAATTATTGTCAAAATATCCAACAAGAGTTTCGGTTGAAAACATTATATTTGAGCTTTGGTCTTGGTCAAATACACTTACGGCGTGACACATATTTGTGTTGTAGGCAAGCCCGAATAAATCGCAAATTGTTGGATAAATGTTGTAGGTTGTGGTGAATGTGGAATTGATTTTGTTATCTATAACACTTTTGCTTCCGTCATAAATAATAAGCGGAACATTATATTGCTTTTGACCTATATCATTTTCTCCGCCTTTTATTATTTTACTGATTTCTCTGTAATAACAGTCGTGGTCGGCATAAATAATTATGGTTGTGTCTTTTAATAAATCTTTTTCGGTTAAGTCTTTTATCATTTCACCAATCATTATATCATTGTCAATTGCGGCAACTTTGTAATTTCTGAAATTGTTTTCTATTTCAGGATTTGTTGGATAAACAAAGTCGGTGTAATTATCAAACCAAGTTCTGAATTTGGAATAATTATCGTCGTAGATTTTGTAATAATCGTATTTTTGGAAGCTTGAATTTTCACTTTCGTAGTCACCATGCATAGAAAGAGTCATATAAAAGCTGAAAAATGGAGAGTCGTTGTTTGGAATCATTAAGTCTTTTACACTGTTAAAATAGTCTAATTCGCTGTTCCAAAAACCGAATTCTTCTTTTTTTCCTTCAAAGTTTACATCGTCAAGAAAATATAAGTTATCAAAGCCCATATTTCTGTTGACCGAATTTCTGTTATAGTAATATGACAGGTAAGAGTGGAAATAGTTTGTTTGATAATCTAGTTGATTAAATAAATTTGGAAGGGCATAGTTATATGTAATAGAGCCATATTCTGCATTTAAGATGGTTGTTTTTGGAGCCCAACCGAGCAAGCCTATATCTTCACTTATGTTGGTTTTGTTTTTTGAATAAAAATTGTCAAAATACAAAGCATTTCCTGCTTCGGTTTTTTCTTCGTTACCATAACAAAGATTCCATAAGTTTGGAGTATTAAACGGGTCTAATGCAAAGCTGTCTAAGGTTTCCATACAAATAACAATCAGGTTTTTCCCATAAAGTTCTGCATTTACATTAATTTCGGTTTGACCTTCTTTTAACCATTTAAGATAATCGGACAATTCTTTGTTGTAGTCTACATTTTTTATGTAGCAATTATAAAAATCTTTTACATAAAAGCCATAAGTTCCAAATGCTTCAAGCCCAGCCATTTTGAAATTCAATTCTCCGTATAGTTCTTTGTAAAAAGCAGAGTAAGCATCTTCCTTTTTATTGTTTTTTATTGCATACATTTCGGAAATGTAAAAAGTTATTCCCGTTATCCACAAAAAGAAAATTCCGACTAAAAGCAAAATTGGTTTTGATATTACTTTTATTTCAAAAGATTTTTTGTTTGCATAGCGGTCTAATATTGCAACATAAATAAAGCAAGCACAAAACAGTGCGCCGTTTAGGTGAATACAATGAAAATTTACAAAAGACCAATCAAAGGCTGACATTCCCTCTGATGCGACTCTAAAAGCTGAAAATAGAATGAGTCATTGGAAACATTTAAAATTGTTCCGTTAATAATATTTAAAACAAGTTGAGGCAAAAGGAAAATAAAGAAAAGTAGGTTTGACAACCAATTATAATTTGAAGCAAAAATTATGCCCGCAAACAAAAACATTATTCCTAAGTCAAAAAGAATAAATGTTGGAAGAAAAGTTAAACCCATTACATTGAAATTGATAATCTCAAATAACAAAGCAAAAATTATAAACATTATTGGTTTTATAATTTGGTTTAACGAAATTACTCTTTTTGTTTTGGCGGGTGAATTGCTTAAATATGTTGAATTCATTTCACTTATGATTTTTTTCGTTTCCATAATTTTTCCTTGGTGCGTTTTTGAGGCGTTAAAATTTTAATGCCTTTTTGAATACACTTAAATGAAAATGTGCCTTTTGTGCTGCTTTCTCCGTCAAGATTTATTACAGTTTTGTCGTCAATTTTTATTGTGAAGTCAGAGAGTGTTCGGTATATAACATTTTTGGATTTTTTTGTTGACTTGATTCCAAACAAAAAGGTCTCAAAAATTTTGTTAATATTGTTAAGAGATATTCTTTTTGGGGGAGTTTTGAAAATCATCAGTTCAACAAGTCCGTCATTAAGTTCGGCTTTGTTGTTTGATTTAAACCCTGCAATACTTTTTGAATTTAAAATCAAAAGCAATGAGCAATGTGTTTTTATAACCTCTTTTTCGGTTTCAAGTTCAATTGGAATTGGCTTTGACTGAAATAGCTCTTTTATGCCTATGGAAAGGTATGCAAGTTTTCCGAGTTTCTTTTTGGAAAATCTTTTTGTTTCATAGCTTGTTCGTGTAAAAAGCCCCGCACAGCAAACATAAATTCCGTATTTATTGTTTACTTTAAAAATATCGTGTTCAAAAACTTCGCCGTTTACAAGAATATTTGCAGCTTTTTTTATGTTTCGGCTAATGCCCAGCGACCTTGCAACATCATTGACTGTTCCCGAAGGAATATAGCCCACAATTGGCTTTTTTTCGTTTTGACTTATTCCGTTGACCACTTCATTAAGAGTGCCGTCTCCGCCGGAAACAAAAAGGTAATCGCAATCTTTTCCGTAAGTTTTTGCTAATTCGTAGGCGTGCATTGGTTTTTCTGTTTTCAGCCATGTGATTTCGCCGTATTTTTCGCTTAACTTAGATTGCAAATAACTTTTATATCTTTCTAATTTTCCAGCTCCGCTTTCCGGATTATAAATAAAAATTGCACTCATATATTATATAATAATATATGAAACTTAAAAAGTCAACGAATAATTTAATTTGACAACATTAAGCAAATTTATATATTTTATGTTTAAATATTCAATAATATAATTTTATTGACATAATTTTTTTAAAATTTTAAAATAATTATATAAAATTTGAGAGAAAAAAATATGGAAATTATTGATATATTTAGTAATGACAGATTGCCAAAGAAAATTCAAGAAAGGTCAATTGAACTTGAAAATGGCGAAAACAGGCTGGTTGTTCATGTTTGCATTTTTAACAGCAAAAACCAAATGCTTATTCAAAAGCGTCAAAGCACAAAAAAAGATTGGGCAAATTTGTGGGATTTTTCTGCGGGCGGGCACGCACTTGCGGGCGAAAACAGCAATGTTGCCATCAAGCGCGAACTTTTTGAAGAACTTGGAATAAATTATGATTTTTCTAATCAAAGACCTTATTTAACAATAAATTTTGATAGGGGGTTTGATGACTTTTTCTTTATTGAAAAAGATTTTGAGTTAAAAGATATTGTTATTGATGAAAGAGAGGTTGCAGAGGTTAAGTGGGCTGGATTAAATGAGATTTTGGAAATGATAAATAAAAAAGAATTTATAAATTATTATCCGTCATTTATGGCATCGCTTTTTGAACTTAAAGAAGAAAGGGGAGTTATAAAAAATTATAGAGAACTTGTTAAAATGAATAAATAAAAAAAGATAGCAAAGGTCATTGAATTTTGAAACTAGCAAAATAAAACAAAAAATCACAAGCTAAGTTTTGTGATTTTTTGTTTTTTCTATTTTTTTGTGTTTTCTTCTTTTGTCAAGATAATGCAATGTCCGTGTCGTTTTGGGTTATACATAATTTCAACTTCTTCATTGGGATTATAATAACGATTTTTACTATATGCAATGCTAGTTTTGTTTCCAACCTTTAGCTTTACTTTGTAAGTTGTACGCAAAACTTTTCTTGATCCAAACATATCACCACCACTCTGAATGATATGAGCGGAAAGCAAGGAAGATGCTACCACTTTTGCGATA
>CAQFKO010000010.1:0-15422 GCA_948787875.1 uncultured Eubacteriales bacterium | reverse complement strand
AGTCTTATTAGCCTTTTTATCACTTTTTGCAATTCTTATTACAATTGTACGATAAATGTTACTAAAAATCATTGCAATTAGAATTGCACTGACAAAACCAACAAAAATTCCAACAGTGCTAAGGTTAAACCAAATTTTAAAATATTTTTCTGTATAATATGGCATTAAAAATAAACTTGCAATAAAAATAATTCCACCTAAAATTGTACTAGGTGTTTGTGTTTTAAAAATATTTAGCCACTGCCTTCCAAGAAATCTTGCTTCTGAAAATTGTCTATTGATACCATTTTTATTTTCGTTAATATCAATATACTCATCATTCAAATTTTGGTTAGTAGGTTTTTCATTATTATTTGGTTCATTATCCATATTAGTAAATACCAGTCCTATAATTTTATTATACCAAAATTTTTTTGCTATTGTGTATATATTTTGGTTAATTATTTTGATTTTTTAAACTTATATTAAGTGAAGAACAATGTCATTTGGCATTTAGGCGTGTGCTTGGTATTTACAAGTGGCTCGGCTTCGCCTCGCCAGACAAACACACGCCTATGAATAAACTTTGTTGCAAAAGAGCGGCTCGCTGGCAGAGCGAAACGCAGTCCGCTCTTTTGCTTTTGTTTTCTTCTCTCTATTATTCTAGTGTAAACGAATATTCTTTGTTGTCAAGGTTAAAGTGTATGCTGTCGGCAACATTGACAACGGCAGAAGTATTCGTTTTGCTTTGCGGTTAAGAGAGAGTAAGCTTAAAAAAGAAAACCTAAATCGTTTTTGGTTTGGGTTTCTCTTGTTATTCTGCTAGTTTCAAAATTGAGTTACTAATACTTGCTATTTTTTTACTTCTTAAAGATGGCTTGAACGAGTATATTTTGTAGGCATAAAAAAAATGCCTTTCGGCATCTTTTTGGCTCCCCAGGTAGGGTTCGAACCTACGGCCTATCGATTAACAGTCGAGTGCTCCACCACTGAGCTACTGGGGAATATATTTAATTTTGTTCTGCTTTTTGTTATTTATTCAGTTGCGGAACAATAGCATTATATAACAATATTAAAAATATTGCAACAATTTTTTTAAACTTTTTTAATTTTTTTATTTATAATGTTTTGATTTTTTGCAAAATAAAAAGTAGCAGTGCGCTACTTTTATCTTAAAATGATTGTTGTGCTGGTTGGGCAAATTTCGTCACCCTCAGCAAGAATTATTTCTTGACCGTGCTTATATTCTTTTACATAAAGTCCTACACGAACATTAAAAGTGGTGTCAGCATCATTAGCTGCAAGAATTGTCCATTTTCCCGGTTTGATATCTTCTTTTTTGCCAACTTTCAATGATTTTTTTGGTTTAATGATTATGTCGCCCTTAATGTAGGTTACATTTTCGTTTCCAGCTTGGTCAACAATTGTGGCTTCCGGTGTGTATCTTACACCGTGTTTTTCAACAACTTCGCCAACTTCTCTTGACTTTTCTTCTTCACGAATTTTTGCTTTTTTAATTGTTGTTACAATGCCGACTATTAATGCAATTACAATTGCGGCGATAATTATTCCACCAATTATATATTGTTCCATAATTTCCTCCGATTACTTCTAATTAAATTGTAACATATATTTTTTGATAAAATCAACTAAAATTTAACACTAGCTTAAAATAAAGCGGGTTATAAATATAGTTAAATTATATTTTTTTGATATTGTTTAATTTTTTCTCTACGATTTTGCTTACAAAATCAATGGTTTCCTGTGCGTTTAAATTTGTGTTGTCTACAATAGTAGTATCTGCGGTTATTACCATAGGCGCAAAATCCCTGTGTGTGTCGCGATAATCACGCTCTTTCATGCTGCTGTAAATGTTAGCGTAATCTCCGCCAAGATTTTTTTCCTGATTTTCTTTAAGTCTGCGATTTGTTCTGCAATCAATGCTGGCATCAAGAAAGATTTTTACATCTGCATCGGGCAATACCGCGCTGGTTATGTTTCTGCCGTCAACCACGCAATTGTAATTGTTTGCAAAGTCGCGACTGACCTCAAAGACTTTCATCATGGCTTTTTCATAAATTGCTACTTTTGATGCCATTTGACCTATTTCTTCTTTTCGGATTTCTCTTGATACATCTTTTCCGTTAAGATAAGTTTTTTGAACATTTTCTTCAAACTCAATTTTTATTTGAATATTTTTAATATGATTGTTTATATCTTCGGCGGTTGGATTAAAAATATTTTGTTCAAAAAAATAAAGCCCTGTGCTTCTTAAAATAGAACCTGTGTCTAGGTGTTTTAAATTGAATTTTTCTGCCAAGCCATCGGCGAGGGTTCCTTTTCCACTGCCTGAATAGCCGTCTATTGCAATTGTAAACATATACTTCTCCCAAAAACATAATACTTATTGTTTTGCATATTGTCAACCATAGCGGTTAATTTGACAAAATATTTTAAAATAATCATAATATTGTTATGAGCGCCAAACATAAAATTAAAGCATTATTAAAAAAAATTATAAATATTTTTGCTCCGGAATATGAGTGTATATCTTGCGGAAGAGAAATAATTGAAGGAACTTCTTTTATGCTTTGCGAAAATTGCAAAAATAGTATTGAATGGCTAAACGGCACTGTATGCAAAAAGTGCGGTGACAAAATTTTGAAAGGAAACGAAATTTGTGATTTTTGCAAAGAAAAAGAGTTTGCTTTTAACAGCAACCTGTCTTGCTGTTATTATTGTGATGCATCTGCGTCTATTATAAAAGGTTTGAAATATAGCAGCAGAAAATATTATGCAAAATATATTGCACAAATCATGGCACTTGCAAACAATGCATTTAAAGATGTTGATATAATTACATTTGTTCCAATAACCGATAAAAGAAGAAGAGGTCGCGGTTATAATCAGTCGGAAGAGATTGCAAATAATCTTGCAAAGTTGGTTAATATTAAAGCTATAAATCTTTTGGTTAAAACATTTGATAAAAAGAATCAAGCAAAATTAAGCCAAGACCAAAGAATGAAAAATTTGATTGGAAGCTTTGAGTTGGCAGAAAATGCGACTGAGCTAATTAAAGATAAAAATATTTTGATTGTTGATGATGTGTTCACAACAGGTGCAACTTTAAATGAATGTGCAAAGGTGATAAGAAATGCAAAACCAAACAAAATAACCACTATAACCTTTGCAAAAACTAAGTTTGAAGGACAAATGTTTTAAAATTTGTCAAAAAAATGCAGGGCTTGTTGTTTTTAATTGAGTTTAAACTTTACAAACACACTAAAAATAGTTAAAATTATTATGATAAGGAGATGGTATCATGGGCTTGTTTAAAGCACTTAAAAATTTTGATAATAATAAAAGTATAAAAAAACTTGAAAAAATTGCTTCTAAGGTTGAGGCACTTGCTGAGAAATATACGGCAATGACTGACGAAGAGTTGGTTTCGCAAACTGTTGCTTTGAAACAAAGGGTGGCTAATGGCGAAACGCTTGACGATATTTTGCCTGATGCTTATGCGGTTGTTCGCGAGGCAAGCACAAGAGTTCTTAAAATGAGGCACTTTCATGTGCAAATTCTTGGTGGTATAGTTCTTCACCAAGGTCGTATTGCGGAAATGTGCACAGGTGAAGGTAAAACTTTGGTGTCTACACTTCCTGCTTATTTGAATGCTCTTTCCGGAAGGCCTGTTCATGTCGTAACTGTTAACGAATATCTTGCAAAGCGTGACGCCGAGTGGATGGGAAAAGTCCACAGATTTTTGGGTCTGTCTGTTGGATATATTTATTCTGGTCAAGATTCTTCCGACAAAAAAAGGGCTTATGAATGCGACATTACTTATGGCACAAACAGTGAGTTTGGTTTTGATTATCTTCGTGATAATATGTGTGCCAGCAGAAAAGAAATGATGAGTCGCGGGCTTGACTTTGCGATTATTGACGAGGTTGACTCGATTTTGATTGATGAAGCAAGAACTCCGCTTATTATCAGCGGACCATCAGGTGAGTCTTCTGATCAATATGTTACTGCGGCAAAGTTTGCAAAAGCTTTGAGTATTGATGATGTTGATATTGACGAAAAACAAAAAACAATAAACCTTAATGAAACAGGAATTACCAAGGCGGAAAGATATTTTAGACTAGCAAATCTTTCTGACGTTGAAAACACAGATATTAACCACAACATAAATAATGCTATTCGTGCAAGATTTTTGATGGAGAAAGACAAAGACTATATTGTGCGTGACGGAGAAGTTCTTATTGTTGACGAATTTACCGGTCGTATTATGGTCGGAAGAAGATACAGTGATGGTCTTCACCAAGCTATTGAGGCAAAAGAAGGCGTAAAAATCAATGGAGAAAACAAAACTTTTGCAACTGTAACCTTTCAGAATTTCTTTAAGCTTTACAAAAAGATTTCGGGCATGACAGGTACAGCAAAAACAGAAGAAGGCGAGTTTAGAGAAATTTATGGTCTTGATGTAGTTACCATTCCAACAAACAATCCGCCTCAAAGAGTTGACGAAAATGATGTATTTTTCTTTTCTCATGATGCTAAGCTTGTGGAGATTTGTGAGGACATTAAGAGAAACCATCAAGAAAACAGACCTGTTTTGGTGGGTACACTTTCGGTTGCAAAGTCAGAAGAGTTGTCTGCTATGCTTAGGCGAATGGGAATTAAGCACAATGTTTTAAACGCAAAAAACCATTTGCGAGAAGCTGAAATTATTGCACAAGCAGGTAAGCTTGGAGCGGTTACTGTTGCAACAAACATGGCTGGTCGTGGAACCGATATTTTGCTTGGCGGAAACAGTGAATTTATGGCAAAACAGGCTCTTTCAAAAAAAGGTTATGAAGAGCATGATATTGATATAGCCGCTTCATTCTTTCCTGTGGAAAACGAACAACAGCAAGAAGCCCGTGAAGAATATTTTAAACTTAAAGCAAAGTTTGACGAAGATGTTAAGGAAGAAAAAGAAAAGGTAAAAGCACTTGGCGGTTTAAGAATTATCGGAACGGAAAGGCATGAAAGCCGTCGTATAGACAACCAGCTTCGCGGTCGTGCCGGTCGTCAAGGTGACCCGGGCTCTTCTGTGTTTTATATTTCTGCCGATGATGATCTTGCAAGAGTATTTGGAAGCGACAAGCTTAAAAGAATGGCGGAAATTTTTAAACTTGACAGCGACACCGCAATTAATTGGAAATTCTTTTCAAGAAGTGTGGAAAATGCTCAAAAAAGAGTGGAAGGTCAAAACTATTCTATTCGTAAAAATGTTGTTGAATATGACAATGTTTTAAATCGTCAAAGAGAAGAGGTTTATGCCGAGCGCAACAAGATTTTGGACGGCGAAGATATGCATGAAAAAATTCTTGGAATGATTGAAGATGTTGTTGACGATATTGTGGCAGAATATTCAAATTTCCAAAAGCCGGAAGAGGTTGATATTGAAGCTTATAACAGAGCCTTGGAAAAACGCTTGCTTGAACCTGAAACAAACTTTATTACATTCAATCTTATCAACGATTATTCTACCGACGAAATTAAGGAAGAAATATATAAAAGAGCGGTTGCAAGATATGAACACAGAAAGGCAGATTATGAAAAACAAGGAATTAACTTTTCTGCCGTAGAGAGAGATGTTCTTCTTAAAATTCTTGACCATAAGTGGATTGACCATATTGATGACATGGATAATCTCAGAACGGGTATCGGTCTTAGGGGCTATGGAAACAAAAATCCTATTACTGTTTATCAGCAAGAAGGATTTGATATGTTTGATGACATGATTTGTTCAATGCGAAAAGATGTTGCAAACTTTTTGATGGGCATTAATATAAGAATAGGAATTTCTCCCGAGCAACTTGTTCAAATGAGGAAAGCTCAGTTAAAAAATGCAAAAACCAATAATGCAGGAGGTGCTACTCCTGCTCCCGTATCCAAAGAAAAGGCTATCGGAAGAAACGACCCTTGCCCTTGTGGAAGCGGAAAAAAATATAAAAATTGTTGTGGAAAATAAGCGTTAATTGTTAAATAAAAAAGTTCACATTTATTTAGATTATCTAAATTTAACTGTGAACTTTTTTTGTGATTAATAAAAATTCAAATATTTTTATTTGTTTTTAAAATGTAATTTTAATATTATAATATTGATATTTTTGCAATTTTAAATAAAAAAGCACGCCGAGTTTGGCGTGCAAAATTTTTAATAATTTTCTTTTCTTACTTCAAAATAACTTTGTGGGTGATTGCAAACAGGGCAAATTTCGGGAGCTTTTGTTCCCACAACAATGTGTCCGCAATTTCTGCATTCCCAAATTGTTACGCCACTTTTTTCAAAAACTTGTTTTGTTTCGATATTATTCAAAAGTGCTCTGTATCTTTCTTCGTGAGCTTTTTCTATTGCACCAACAGCTCTGAACTTTGTTGCAAGTTCTGCAAAACCTTCTTCTTCGGCTTCTTTTGCCATGCGCTCATACATATCCGTCCATTCGGCATTTTCGCCAGAGGCAGCTTCTGTTAAGTTAGAAACGGTGTCGCCAAGAAGTCCAAGTTCTTTAAACCAAAGTTTTGCGTGTTCTTTTTCGTTTTCGGCAGTTTTTAAAAAGATTTCGGCAATTTGTTCATAGCCTGCTTTTTTTGCAACTGATGCAAAGTATGTATATTTGTTTCTTGCACCGCTTTCGCCGGCAAATGCTTCAAGCAAATTTTTCTCGGTTTTTGTTCCAGCATAAATATTTTTATTTTCCATATTTTCTCCTTTTGTTAATTTTATATTAACATTTTCAGTATAATTATTTTAAAAAAAATTACAACTTTTTTAATTGATTATTTATGTTTATTTTTTAAACAAAAAAAATACGCACTTGGCGTATTTTAAAAGTTGGCGTTAAACTTTTTGAGGTGGATTTGGCTCTTCTTGATAAAGTGCGTTTGCTATTGAATTTAATGTTTTTGTTTTTTGCATATTAATTATTCTGTTAGCCAAATCAAAAAACATTACTTTTGCTTCTTGTGTAAGCGGGGTTGATTTGTTTTCTTCCAAAAATTTTGTAAATAAATTTGGGTTTGAGCAAAGTGTTGAAAATGCTCGTCTGTTATACTCTGAAAACGGACTTCCGTTTTGCATTAATGACTCCATAGAAATTGCTTCGTTTGGAACAAAAGTTCCGCTTTGAACATCAAACAAACCAAACATATTGTTTTTTTTATCTGTAAGCACAAGTGCTGCTGTGCTTCCGTAACTAAGAACCGAACCGTTTTCAAAATTTGTTTCTGGGATTTTTTCTTCGCTGATTGCTGGCTGATAATAATTGAAAATTGCCTCACTTATTTGGTTGCCGTCTACAAATTTTACAAGTGCAAAATTATCTACTATCGGACCTGAAATTGTATATTCGGTTCCGTTTATAACCATGGCGTGTCCTATAATTTTTTTTGAATCATAATATTTCATATTTTCCTCCGTAATAAAATCAGTTTAACATCGGTGCTAAGTTTTGTCAATATCGGATTTAAACAAAAAATAAAAAACGTAAAAAAATAAATGAAAATCATTTAATTTTATCACATTTGTTTGCCTAACTATTTTTACTATGATATTATTATAATAGTATATTCTATGGAGAAATTATGTTAGTATCTAATGTTAACGGCGAAAGAGTTGCCGGTGCAATAGTAAAGGATTCGGGCTTTTATATTGAAATCGCAAAATTTGTTCAAGCCTATACCACTATTGTCAAAAATCCCAATGAATTTTTGACTGAGGTCGGAGAGTCTACTATTGATGAAGAAAACGACAGACTAAGTTGGGCACAGTTTGTTAAAATAGTTCAAGCCTGTGACCTTGGGTTTGGAGTTACACCTTCTGCAACCGATTTGTTGGTTTATTATAATTACGCATTGGAAATCGGTTCTCTTGACGGTGTGTCAAGGCGTCTTGCAAGTGTTGATGATGTTGCAAACGCTCAAAAACATTATTACAATTTTGTTGACGATGCGGCTCAAAAGGCTCACACCGAATATGTTAAGCATCACAGTCTTACAATTTCAAAGGAAAAGGAAGTTGATGAGGCAGACAAAAAATTGGCGCTTATTAAAACGGGAAATATAGTTTGTTTTGTGTTTATGCTATTTGGTGTTTTTTTGATGGCTGTGGGTGTGACTAGTCTTTTCTTTGACAATTTTTTTGTAAAAATATTTGAAGCCTTTTTTAAAAATTCCGCTTATAAGTATATCGGCGCTTTGATTTATATTATTATTGGATTTATTGTTTTTGCGGTTGCGGACAAATATTTTATTAAAACCAGAAATGAATATATAAAGCTTAAAGTTGCAACGGATATAATTTTTAAAAGAGTGGACGAAACCATTGAAGAAGAAATGATTTTGAAACACAAGTTAGACAAACTTAACAAAGACCTTCAAACTGTTCAGTCTGAGCTTGCCGACAAAACCAAAAAATATGATGTTAAGCATAATATTGAGGTATTGAAATCTTCTAACAAATACTACAAAAAGCTTTGTGAAAAGGAAGAAGAAAATATTTATGCTTCCGAAGAAGAATATTCAAACGATGTTGCAATAAATGATGGTGACAGCGAAGAGTTTGCTCCTGTTAAGCTTACAAAAGAGCAAGAAGAAAATTTGAGAATGGTTAAAAAAGAGGCCATTGGCTTAGAGGGTATTTTGGACGAAGAAGCCTATAATGAAAAGTTTGAAAAATCTGAAAAAGAGAAAGAAAAAGAAGAAGCAAAAATAAAAGAGCAAGAAGAAAAACAAGAAGAGCAGGAAGAACAAAACTTTGTTGACACTCTTGATTACTTGAAAGATATTCTTGGTATAGAAGAAGACGAAGAAAAACAAAGACTTAATTTTTAAGTTAATCTAAAAAAAATTGCAATTATTAATCAATTTTTAATAAAAATTTGTTATAAGCTTAATAAAATCAATAAAATTCACCAATATTTTTACAAAGGGTATTTAAAATTACAATTTATTGTGTTATAATATAATTACTAATCTATAAGGCTGAAAGTAACACAAGGGAGGAAAACTTAATGGCAGACGGAGAAAAGAAAGCGCAGGGAAATTTAATCAGCGCCGTAACCGACGCTAAGATAATCAGAGCCAACGGGCAAGACAAGGCTGGCGGTGGTTGGACACCTGAAAGATATGCAAATATGTATATCTATATTTTCTTATACAATAAAGTTGCGGGCAATCCGAGAGACTATGGTTTGACGCTGGATAGTAACGATAACACAACAATTTATAATGCGGTCGTTGAAAATATCGATACTCTTATAAAAAACTACAAAATCGATTCGCTTGGGCATCTTTTTAACAAAGAAGCATTTTTGAAAGATATGCCTAACTTAAACCAGCACGCTCTTGAATTTTCAAATGTTTTCGGAAGACCTACGGGTCAAATGATTGACAGCACCGAAGCAGATGTTGTTATGAAGGTTAAAGAAAACAAGTGTCGTAAAGCATTTTTGGCTGTTAAGGGAAACACTGATTACAAAGATTTTATCGGTGACGGAAAAGAAGGCGGTTCTGAAAAAGGTGAAAACGGTATTTATCAGCGTGAAGCTATGGCTGCTGACAGGATTTTGCAACAAAAGAAAGCCCCACTTCGTCGTGCTAGATGGAAACAGTTTTTGTTTGGCATTTTGGGTGTGGCTGCCGCTGCGGGCACTGTTGTAGGTCTTGGCGCACTTATTGGTGGTGGCGGAGCACTTTTGTCGGGAATTTTCGGCGGAGTATTTTCTGCCGGCACACTCGGCGGGGCTGCCGCAGGTGCTGTGGGCATGGTTGGCGGAGGCTTTTTAGCTAAAACCTTTTTGGGGAAATTTATTGACGCCAGAGCTCAAAAACTTAAATTTAAAAAAGATTATCTTGACTATTTGCGTGGTGAAGGAAAATATGCACTTAAAGCAGATGAAAAAGATATAGACAAAGTTTCAGGTTACAGAGGCATTAAAAAAAGATTAAAATATGCAATGATGGCTCGTGGAATTTATATGGGCTATGAAAAATGGAAAGCTAATCACGAAAAGAATCTTCCGCCAGATAAGCGTAAATCAAATTATTATAATGAATATAAAGCTTTTGTTGAAAGAAAATACAAAAAATATTGCAAATTATATCCAAACTATGATGAAGAAGTAAAAGAAGCAATATATAATCACAGTGTTGCAGATTCAAGCGGAATATTTAGAAAGGTTCAGGGACTTTTGGGCTATCAAGTTGCCGCAGAAGACAGAAAGAACACAATGACGGTTACCGAAAGAATTAAGTTTGCCGAAGACCTTATAGAAAAAAGCAAATTCGGTGAGGCTTCTTTTGAAGACTTAAAGCAACAGTTGCTTGAAACTGAAAAATATGCAGATTATTTTAAATCTCAAAACTCAGAGGCTGCACATTTTAAAATTATGAACAAGCTTGCCCATGCGATTGTTGAAAAAGCCAGAGATGTTGTTAATAAGCCATTTGATGACCAAACAAAAAAATTGATTGATGATTTGCTTGAAGACGAGCAAACAAAAAAAGCTATTCAATCAGCGGGCATTGGTGGTGATATGGATGAATTGGAAAGTTTGTCTACATTTATCAACAAGGAAACAAGGTCATTTAACACCGAACTTGGTGTAACATTATCGGAACAACTTAATTTTGACAGAAATTCACTCAAAAGCGGTTGTCAAAGAATTGGTATTCCTGATGCTGACAAAGTTGCTGTCAGCAAAGTAATTTCCGATATTTCAAATATGGTAAGCCAAGGTGAGTTTGACGGAATTAATAGTTATATTGATGAAAACATTTCTGATAAAAAACTTACAAATTATTTGAAATTTATGCTAAAAAGGCAAAACAAACGGTCAAAAGCTGTTACAGAAGGTGTTGATCTATCCGTAAAATCAGATATTGATAATCTTGTTGACCCTAATAATGTTAAGGCTATTAGAGAAAAAATCGAAAGACTTTCTGTACCTGAAAGGTTAAAGGCACAACAAGCTTTGCAGGCACAAATCGATTCACTTAACTATAAAAAGCAACTTGATAATGTTACAGGTGCATATCTTACACTCAAAGAGCTTAAAGACGGAAAGGTTAAAAAGAATTTTGAAACAATTGATGCTATAAAATATGAAAGTGTAAATGAACAAGATTTGATTGTATTTAAAGGATCACTTGCAAAAATTCAAAACAGACAACTTAGCGAGTATATGCAAATGAAACTTAATGAAAAACTTGAAAAAACTTATTTAAGTTATGCTGAGGGAAAAAAGAACACTTTTGCCGGAAACATTGATGATCTCAGAAAATTTATTGTTCAAGTTAATGAAAGCAAAATTTTGACAGAATCACAAAAATCCAATATCACAGGAAAGGTTAGTGAAAGTTTGGGAACGGCGCTAAGAGCAGAAATTGAAACAATTCCTGATACACTTTTTAAAAGTGGTATGACTGTAAGAAGTGCTAGTGATGCGGCTGATATATTATCTTCAAAGTACAAAAATTACTTAGAAAGAACAATTTCGGGCGGAGCACTCACAGGTTTCAAAGAATTCTTTGACCTTGGAACTCCTGAAAGTGAAGCTATTAAAAGAAGACTTGAAAATTTCAGAACCACTGTTAGTCAAGTTCCTCAATTTTTGTCGGCAAGTACTTTGATTGGTTCGCAGGCTGCAACTTTTGACGGCGACTCAGCTGAGGCAAAAAAATTCCTTAAACCATTTTATAGCAAAGATAGAAGTATAGATGATCCTTTATTCAAGGTGTCTAAAAAAATCAGCAATATTTATCAAAAGATAAATGATGTTTCTAAAACAGCATTTATTGAACCTGGCGAAGACGGTTTAACTGAGGTTTTATATAGAAAAGTGGGTGACACTGAGAGCGGTATCTTGGTTGATTTTAAAAAGACAATTGATGATATTAAAATGCTTGACGAAGAAGATAAAATTGCCGCACTTGTTGTTCTTAAAACTAAGTGTGTTGGATTATTTAGGGCACAAATGGCAAAAAATATTATAAATAGCACGGATGCAACAAATGCAAAAACCATTATTGCCACAATGGGTTCAACCGGAAAATTAGAAAATCAATTCAGTGCTTATTATGATAAATTGTTTGGTGCTGTTGATGAAATGCTTATAGGTACGGGAGTTGAAACTATTTCTAATGAAATCAAAAAAGACCTTCGTGACCCTGACAGATATTTGAATTTTGTTCAATCTTCTGTAAAGAGCATGGAATAATATTTCAAAACAAAAAGTGCGATATTCGCACTTTTTGTTTGCATTAAATTTTTTAGCATTCTTTGCCAAATTTATAAAGGTTTAATCAATTGACAACATTTGATAAAGTGTGTTAAACTAACAAAGTTAAAAGCCCGTAAAAGTTTTGGGCGTTGAAAAGGAGAAAGTTATGCATTGGAGTGAAAGAATTGCAGATAAAATTATTGAAAAAAATCCCAATAAAGAGATTTATACCTGCGCAAGCGGAGTTAGTCCAAGCGGAAGCGTTCATATAGGAAATTTCAGAGAAATTGCCATTCCTTATTTTGTGGCAAGAGCGCTGAAACAAAAGGGCAAAAATGTTAGATTTTTGTTTTCTTGGGACGATTTTGACAGGCTTAGAAAAGTTCCCGTTAATGTAGCACAAGTTGTTGAAGGCTATGAAAAATATGTTGGCTGTCCTTATACAATGATTCCGAATCCGTTTGACGACGGTGCGGAAAACTATGGCAGGCACTTTGAAATTGAGTTTGAAAAATCTTTGGCAGAACTTGGCATTGATGTTGAATATATTTATCAATCAAAGCAGTACCTTAGTGGCAGATATGCTGAAAAAGTTGCCTATGCCTTAGAAAGAAGAAAAGAAATTTATGATATTTTGATGAGTTTCAAGTCACAAGAGGCTAACGACGAAGAAAGAGAGGCTTATTATCCTGTTGCGGTTTATTGCGACGGTTGCAATAAAGACAGCACAAAGGTAACTAATTATAATTCCGAAACTCACGAACTTACTTATGTTTGCAAGGCGTGCGGAAAAGAAGAAACCGTTAATGTTTTGGAATATTTTAAAATCAAGCTTGTTTGGAAAGTGGATTGGCCTATGCGTTGGAAAGAAGAGGGCGTTGATTTTGAAGCGGGTGGAATTGACCACTCAACTCCGGGCGGAAGCTATGATGTTTGTTCAAGAGTGGTTCGCGAAATATTTAACGGTGAACCACCAACTTATCAAGCTTATGGCTGGCTTGGCTTTGCGGGCGTTTCTTCAATGCACTCGTCAAGCGGAATAAATATTACTCCTGCTGGCGTTTTAAAATTTTACACTCCGGAAGTTGTTAGATGGCTTTTTGCAAAGTATGAACCGGAAGATGCCTATAACTTTTATTTTGACGACACAATTATTCGTCACTATTCGGAATTTGACAGAGGGCTTGCAAGCTATCTTAGCGGTGAGGCAGACGAGTTTACCGATTCGCTCTTTAAACTTTGTTTGATTGACGGAAATAAGTATCAAAACGAAACCTCTTTCAACACAATTTCAAGTCTTGCTCCTATTGTTAATTTCAATCATGATGCTTGCGTTGGTGCAATCAAAAAACTTGGGTTGGAATGGACTGCAAGAGCTGATGAGAGATTGGAAAAAGCAACTTACTTTATTAATACATATCAACCTGAAAAATTGTTTAAGCTTCTTGAAAACAAAAATTCAGAATTTGCCGAAACTCTTGGGGCAGAAGAAAAAGAGGTTGTTAAAAAGCTTTATGACTACTTGAATAGCACAGAGGTCATTAATGATAAAGAGGTTCAGCAGTTTATTTATGACACTGTTAACAATCCAAATTTAACCAAAAAAGAAAACATGGCTGTTCAACAAAAATATTTCAAGATTTTTTATAATTTGTTGTTCGGAACTGACAGCGGTCCAAGGCTTTATTTGTTCTTTGCGGCTTCAAATAAAAACAGTTATGTTGAATTGCTTAATATTTAGTCAAAAGCCCTTTTGGGCTTTTGTTTTTAGGAGATTTTTATGGAAAACAATAACAATAAAGTTTTTTTGATTGCGTCGGATTTTCATGATTCAATGTTGGCGTTAGATAAAGTGCTTGAACTTTCCACTCAATATAATGCAAACAAAATCATTTTGCTTGGCGATATTTTTGGGGCACACGCTTATGAAATGGTAGAAAAGCTTAACACTGTTTCATATAAACTTACAATTGTAAAAGGAAATAACGACGGCTTTGCAGACGAACTTCCGGATAAAGATTTTAAGGTTTTTGACACAACCTATGAAAATATAAATGGCAAAATCGCATATCTTTGTCATGGAAACAAACTCAGTTGGTTTAACACAAACGAGCTTGGTGCAAAGATTGTTATGTTTGGGCATTTTCATGTTCCTATGCTAAAAAAAGAAAATGGTGTGGTGCTGCTTTGTCCGGGCTCAATGGCTCAGCCTCGTTCGGCAATAGGCAAAACTTTTGCACTTATCAAAAACGGAAAAATTATGATTTTAAAAGAAGATGGCGAGGTTGTTGAAGAAATGAATTTTGATGAGGTTTAACAATCTTGATTTTTTAAGTTTGGTGTTGTTTAAAGTTGCACAAATTTTCAAAATCTTACAAAAAAATTTTTTCATAACTATTTACAAAAATAATTTTTATGGTTATAATTACATTATATTTTTTATTTTATTTGTTTTAGTTTTGTGATGGGGTGAAATTATGCAAAAAAAAGTGGTTGAAATTAATGTAGAAAATAACTTGGAGAGCATTGGCTCAAAAAATAAAAGTGTAAAAAAATCTAAGGCGCAAAATGAAGTTGAAAGCTTTGGTATAGTTGAAATCAATAACACTTCTTCTAAGCGCAGAGTAAAAAATCAAAAAGACAAAGGCTATGAAAAAAATGTTGTGTCTGCGTTAAAAAAGGGCGTAAAAAAGAATCTTAATAAGGTTGAAGACTATTTGAATTTTGATTTCAGGTCTAAGGCAAATAAGCAAGAAAACAAGGTTGAAGAAACCTCTTTAAAGGTGGAAAAAAGAGCAACAAAAACAGCAGTTTCAAAATCCACCGAAGAAAAAATAAATGCTGTTATTGCAGCAATGGGGCTAAAAACTGCCCAAATTGAGGCATCGGAAGAAATAATCACCAACAAGGTAGATGGCGAAACCAAAACCTTTAAAATTGAGGCAGAAGATAATAGGCAGGTTATAAATGCGGTTGAAGCATGTGATAGATTTGTTTTTGACGAAGCCGCAGAAAGAATTATGTCTATTGCAAGAATAGGGCATCTTTTTGACTAAAACAAAACGCATATTTGTATGCGTTTTTATTTTTTTAAAAATAAACAAATAAATATATAGTTTTCATACATAAATATGTAGCCAAGAATATTAGCAGACCACATTAATAGCAGAGATA
>CAQFKO010000009.1 GCA_948787875.1 uncultured Eubacteriales bacterium | reverse complement strand
AAAAAAATTTTTATTTTAAATAATTATTTATAACCAAAACCAAGCTTTATTAATTGCTTTTGCGATTTTTTGACCAAATTTAATATTTTTAACTTTGAAAAATTTGTAAATATAAAAAAATATCGCTTTTATAACGCGATATTTTTTGTGATTATTTTTGTATTTTTGGCAAAATTTTAACCTGCTCTTTTTTCCATTTCACTTAGCCATCTTAGTCTTTTTATTGTAAAACAATTTAACCCCATTGCCGTTTATGAATTGAAATAAACTTCAATATTGGCATTTACACTTCCCCCAATTGAAAGAAGCGGACCTGTTACAGTTGGCTCATTTGAGGTTTCTGAGTCTGTGCTGACTTTGCTGTAAGTTCCGTTAGCCCCAAGTTCGTATCTTGTTACGGACTTGCCTTTAAGAATAAATCTTGTGTCTTTGGCTGTGTTTTTGATTGCGGTTACTTTTGCCTGCGTTACGGTGTCTGCCAAAGTGATGGTTGTGTCTTGGTCTATTATATTAAAGGTTATGTCTATGTTTTTTTGTGCTGAAATTTCTACTTTTCCGCTTAAATTTTCTGCCACAAGCTTTCCGCCACAAACTATTTTGGTTTCTGAGCAGTTTGCATTAACAAAACTGATATTGCTTGAAATTGTTTGAACATTTGCCTTGCCCGACGCCGAATAAACAAACACTTTTCCCGTTCTTGAAAAAACTGTTGGATTGTTCATGGTTATGCCGTTTCCGCCAATTTTTACATTGCCCCTTACTGTGTTAATATCTAGTGCGGTAAGAGCTTCTTCTACGCTTACATTTCCCATATTTGTTATTATTTTTACATTATTTGAGTTTTTAAGACTGACAGAACCTCTTGATGTTGTGATTTCTCCGTCAACAATTCTATTTATCGTAACATTTCCAGAACTCGTTGTAATTTTGTTATTTGCGGATTCTTCGCTGTTTGCCACTCCCAAAATTTTGCCTATTGTTACCGAGCCTGACTTTGTTGTGATGTTTACTAATCCGTTAACAACGATTTCCTCTGAGGTTGAAGAAAGTATGCTTCCGCCTGATGTGCTTGCAACCAAATTTTTGCAAGAAACAAACTTTATTTCGCCGTTTGTTGTTTTTGCTTGTATATCGCCCGCAACCGGTCTTTTGATATTTATGCGTCCGTTTAAACTTTCCAAAACATAGTTATTTGCATTGATATTTGTTTTTTCATCTACGCCAATTTCTATTGAACTATTGCTCTTTGATGTAAAAGTATCTGCTAAAATTTTGTGATTAATGCTTATTTTTCCTGATGTATTTACAGTTAAATTTTGGAACCTAGGAACAAAATTTGCATCTTCGCTATCTTCCAAATAAAATGTTACAGGACTATTTTTTGAATTTATAACAAAGTTTGTTGCACTGTCTGCCACAAATCTTGCAGGCAAATAAATTTTTAAAAGTCTTTCGGAAGTTGAACTTTCATATAAAAACTTTTGGAACTCATGTGTTGTTATAACCGCATTTCCGTTTTGGTCTTTTGTTATTTCAAAGCTTGGGTCGTCAAAACTTGAATTGGTTATTCCGTTAAAATTATCTTTATAGGTGTATCTGATTTGATTTTGAGTGTTGCCCGTTGAACTGAAACAAATTTCAATTGGAATTTCGTTGGTATTTATTATTACCGAACCGTTAAAGCTTCCGCCTATTTCAGATGCGTCGACAATTCTTATATCTTCATAAAAAATAGGGTGAGTGTCTTTTGCAATATACTTTATTCCGAACGCAGAAAAGCCCGGTGCCAAAAACAGCACCAACAAAAATCCGGACAAAACCAAAATGCAAACGCCTAGCACAACAAAAAATGCAATCGCCAATCTTTTTGCCATAAAATTCACCCCTTAATAGAATTAGTATATCAATTCATTAAAATATTGTCAATAAATTATTCAAGCACAGTTTTTAGATTTAAAAAAACCGCTATTTTGCGGTTTTTATTTTTTAAAACAATTCGTCGTCACCAACGGTAATATCACTGAAATCTTTTCCCGAAAGCAACTCATTTTCCGGAGGAGGAACAAGCCCATCAAGCGCGTCATCGTCTTCCGCAAGGTCGTCTGGCAAATCAAGCGAAGCAAGGTCTATTGCCTCTATTTCATTAACAATTCCGTCAACGGTGTTTTTGAAATCCTCTGTGCTGAACTTTGCTTTTTTTCTGTGCTTATCGTCTTGCATTGACTGATATTGGTCTGCCAAACTTTGCTCGTTTGCATCTTTTTCAAGATTTTCAAAGCTGGTTCTTGAACCGTCCCACTTTAACCAAACACTGCCCGGCTGACCATTTCTAAATTTTGCTATAATTATTTCGGCAATATAATCTTTGTTTTGCTGCTCTTCATATTCTTTTGGTGACATATCTCTGTGAATAAATAACACCATATCAGCATCTTGCTCAATTTGACCAGACTCTCTTAAATCCGAAAGCACAGGCTTTCTTACCTTGCCGTCTTTTGCATCAGTTGGCTTTGCAACATCACGGTTCAGCTGAGCTAGCACTATTATTGGAACATTAAGCTCTTTTGCCATGGATTTTAAGCTTCTGGAAATATTTGCAACTTCGTTTTGCCTGCTCTCTACTTTTTCGTCAGAATGCATAAGTCCGATATAGTCGATAACCACAAGGTCTAAGCCCTTTTCTCTTTGAAGCTTGCGACACTTTGACAAAATTTGCGATGGAGTGTTTCCGTTATTTTCGTCAATATAAATATCTGCGTCTTTAAGTTTCTTTTCGGCTTTCCAAATTTTTGACCAATCTGCCTCTTCAAGTTCACCGCGCATTGCCTTTCCCATAGAAACATTTGCAACCGAACAAAGCATTCTTTGTGCAAGTTGCATATCACCCATTTCAAAAGAAAATACTGCGCACTTTGCCTTTGAGTTTATTGCCGCATTTGAAACTATGTTCATTGCGAGCGAAGTTTTTCCTACACCCGGCCTGGCTGCGATTATTATTAAGTCTGACTTTTGTAAGCCGTTTGTGGCTTTGTCTATTTGATAAAATCCGGTTTTTAGCCCCCTAAGAGCAGTTGGGTCTTTATAGACCGCTTCAAACCTGTCGATAACCGCTTGCAACGGCCCGCCGATTTGTTTTAACTCTCCTGTATAGCCTTTTTGGGAAATATCATGAAACATTTTTTCGGCAACACCCAAAATGTTTTCTTCTGTATTTTTGGTGAATGCCTTGCTGATAATGTTGCTACTTGCGTTTATTACTTGCCTTAAAATAGAATCACGGCGAACAATTTCTATATAATGTGCACAGCTTGCAGAAGAAGGTACAAGATTTGAAAGCATTTGAATATAGCCTATTCCACCCACAGCAGAAATTTGCCCATTCTTTTCAAGTTCGTCGGAAACCGTTAAAAAGTCAACAGAAACCGACCTGTTATACAGTGATTTAATCACTCTGAAAATGCTTCTGTGCGTCTCATTATAAAAATCTATATCTTCTAGTTTGCTAACCGCCATCAGCGCGGCATCTCCGTCAATAAGCGCACTGCCCAATACCGCTTGTTCCGCATCAAAATTGTTGGGAAGAATTCTTCCGTCGCTAAGTTTGTTATCGTTTTCTGCCTTTGTGTTTGCCATGTGGTTCTCCTTAAAGCAAAATATATAGTTTTAGTATAACCGCCAAAACCAAATCTGTCAATGAAGAAACAAAAATAAATTTTTTATATATAATTTGTTTGGCTTAATATTAAAATAAGTTTTTTATAAAAACTCTGAAAATATTTATAATCGAATAAAATAATCAGACATAAATTTGAGGAAAACAAAAATTACCACACAATTGCCAAAAGGCTTTTGCATGGTAATATTTTAATTAATTTTTGATTATAGCTTAATTTTATCCATAAGCTTATATAAAACTGCAATCATTGTTGGAGACGCAAGTGCAAGAACCACAACAAAGAGCATATTTGTGAGTCCGACGTCTTTTAGCGGAACGATGCAGAAGAATCCCGGCCAAGACAATATGCAAGTAAGGCAAAGCGCACACATAACAACAAACAATATTACTGTTATTAAATTGAATGGCTTGCAAAGCCTAAACAACATTGCAATACCCGTTAAGGTTAAAATTATGGTTGCCATTGTTGAAATAATGTCCATATTAACATTGATTGAACCTTGTGTTAAGAACATAAACAAATATACAGCAGCAATATTAATAACAAGAGTTAGTGCACCCGGAAGTGCATTTTTGATAAGATTATAAATAAATCTTCCCGAAATCGGCTTATCGTTCGGCAAGAATGCCAGCACGAAAGACGGTATTCCCACCACAAACCATTCAAAAAGAATTAAGTTTGAAGTTGTGAACGGATAAGTTGTTCCTATTATAATAACCAATATTGAGAATATTATTGAAAACAAAGTTTTCATAAAGAATAGTGACGAAGCTTTTTGAACATTGTTTATAACTTTTCTTCCCTCGATAACCGTGTCAGGCATACTTGAAAAGTCTGAATTTAAAAGCACCATGTGCGACACGCTTCTTACGGCTTCGTTTCCGCTTGCCATTGCTATCGAACAATCTGCTTCTTTTAATGCCAAAATATCATTTACGCCGTCACCCGTCATGGCAACGGTGTTTCCGTCATTTTTCATGGCTTTGATAAGCAAAGCTTTTTGTTCAGGCGTTACCCTTCCAAAAACCGTGTATTTGTTGGCAGCCGCCATAACTTGTTTTTCATTAAGCCCGTCAAGGCTGATAAAGCTGTCCGTTCCCTCAACGCCAACACGCTTGGCAATTTCCGAAACTGTAAGCGGATTGTCACCCGAAATGATCTTTACCTTTACGCCGTTATTTTTGAACCATGCAATTGTTTTTGCGGCATTCTCACGAATATGGTCTTCCAAAATAATTAGGGCAATCGGATTTCTTGATTCCGGCAAAGTATC
This sequence comes from uncultured Eubacteriales bacterium, assembly GCA_948787875.1. GTDB lineage: Bacteria > Bacillota > Clostridia > Christensenellales > UBA1242 > RGIG1681. Next base: position 27,969 of record CAQFKO010000009.1, on the reverse strand, counting down.
TTTTTCAATGGCTTTTGCCGAATGAGCCAAAAGCAAGGTTCTATAACCATCTTTTGAATATTGCTCAATCATGCTTAAAAGTTTTTCGTCTTTAAGCTTTGGCATAACGAATTCGGGAGCACCCATAATAAATGTTCCTGAACCATCAAAGGTAACCGCAGAAAGCTTTCTGGTTGAGCTGAACGGAATTGTTGTTACAGGAGTAAGTTCTTTGTTATAACCAAAATAATTGATAAGTGCTTGGCTTGTTTGGTTGTTGTCTGCCAGCGCTGACAACATTGAACCCATAATTCTTTTTATAGTATGTTTTGTGTTTGAAAGTTGAACGCAATTAAACACCTTCATAGTGCCATCTGTTATTGTTCCTGTTTTATCTAAGCACAAAACATTGACACGAGCTAGCATTTCAACACAATAAAGGTCTTGAACAAGCGCCTTTTTTTGTGCGAGCTTTATTACCGAAACAGTAAGCGCAGCAGAACAAAGCAAGAACATTCCCGCAGGAATCATGCCTATTGTTGAGCCCGCCGTAGTAAGAAGGGCTTCCCACATTTCGGTATCGGGTTGCATGATAGAGTTTATATACATCAAAACAGTTATCGGAATAATCAATATACCTATAACTTTTATTATAAGTTTTAACGAACTGAATAGCTCTGACTTTGGCTTTCTGTATTTTTTTGCACTTTTTGACAGCTGTTGAATATAGTTATTTGCACCAACTTTGTCTACTCTTGCATGGCATCTTCCCGAAACCACAAAGCTTCCCGCCAAAATGGTGTCGCCCACTTTCTTTTTTATTGGCAAGCTTTCACCCGTCAGCACACTTTCGTTAACCTCAATGTTTCCTTCAACAATAATACAGTCTGCAACAATTTGCTTTCCCGTAGACAAAACCACAATATCGTCTAACACAATATCTTCAACCGCAATATTCTCTTCCACTCTGTCGCGCACAACTTTTACCATCGGTGCGGTCAAAAGCGAAAGTTTTTCAATTGTTACCTTGGCTCTGATTTCTTGGACAATTCCTATTACAATGTTAATAAGAATAATAACCATGAACAAGATATTGCTCCAAGACTGCTTGTATATAACATCAATAATAATAAGCGCTATTGCAATGCCGAAACACAAAAGGTTAAAGAATGTAAAGATATTTTCAACCAAAATGCTTTTTATGGTTTTTACATTGGTGTTTTCGGTTGCATTGGTGTGACCTTTTTCAACTCTTTCACGAACTTGGTCTGCATTAAGCCCCACTTGATAGTCTGCCTTTATGCGCTTAACTCTTTTTTGAACGGTTGCCTCGTGCTTTTTGTTCTTCTTTTTTGAAATAAGCTTTTTAAACAAACCTCTTAATGTTGGTTCTGAGTTTTCTTCGTCAGGCTCTTCCTTTTTCTTCTTTTTTTGCTGAGCCTCTTTTTCTTTCTTTTTTTGTTCTTGTTTTTCTTTTAAAGAAAGTTTTTTAGGTTTGATTTCGACATCTTCTTCTTTTACGGGTTCGGCAATGTCGTCTGCAACCGTTTCCGACAAAGTTTCATTACCATCGGTTTTGAGCTCTTTAATTTCAACAGCTTTGCTTTTGGCAGAATGTGATCTTGACTTAGAAACTTTTGTTTCACTTGCCTCAACCTCTTCTTCAATTGCCGAAGCTTTTTTTGCTTTGGAATTTGCCGGTTTCTTTTTTTCCGCTTTATTTTGCTCAGACAAAACGCTTGCAACCGCTTTTTTCTTGGTTACAGGCTCGTTTTTCTTTGACTGAGTTGATTTTTCCTCATTTTCAGGCTTAATTGCATTATTTTTTGCCACTTCTACCCCTATCATAAAAAATATCTATAAATATAATATTATATAAATTACAATTTGTCAATTCACATTCAAGGTAATATTTTAATTTTTTATATAATTTTAGATACTATTAATTTAATTATATTAAGAATATATCAAATAAATTAAGCCAATTAAAAATTATACTTGCTTTTTTTGTCGGTTTGTTGTATACTCAGCATACAATTCCTTGCTCGGAATTATTTTTTTCGAGCCGAATGAGTCCAAAAGGAGGAGAAAAATATGAAAAAGTATGAATTTCTCTATATTGTTGATGCAAGCCTTTCTGATGAAGAAAAAGAAAAAGCTATTGCAAATGTAACAAGCATTGTTTCTGCTTGCGGTGGCACTTGCGAAGAGCCAGACAAATGGGGCGTTAGAAAATATGCTTATCCAATCAACTATAAGCAAGAAGGCTTTTATGTTCTTATGAACTTTGAAGCTGATGACGCAGCTCCAAAAGCAATTACAAGCAAACTTAACATCAGCAAAAATATTGTTAGACATATGATTGTTGCTAGATAGAACATAGTGGGAGAAAATTATGAATAAAGTTATTTTAATCGGAAACTTAACAAAAGACCCTGAACTTATCACAACAAACAATGGCGTTTCTCTTTGCAGATTCAGCCTTGCAATTCAAAGAAGCTTTGCTTCTGCCGACGGCGAAAGAGAAGCTGATTTTATTAACATTGTGGTTTGGCGCGGTCAAGCAGACAACTGCTATAAATACCTTAAAAAAGGTAGCAAAGCGGGCGTTGTGGGTTCTATTCAAACAAGAGCTTATGACGGCAGTGATGGCACAAGAAAATATGCCACCGAAGTTGTTGCAAGCGAAGTTGAGTTTTTAAGCAGTCGTGGTGCAAGCGGTGTTGAAGAAGTATCTTCTGCCCCAGCAGGCGGCTCAAAATCAACCGGAAAGTCAGATACGGTTTCTAAATTTGAACCTATTGATGATGACAATTTACCATTTTAAAGGAGATAGAAAATAATGGATAGAAAATTCAAAAAAGAATCTTCTTATGATGACAAAAACCCTAACAAATTTAAAAAAGAAAGCAAAAAAGTTTGTGCATTTTGTGCAGAAAAATCTGAGGAAATCAACTATAAAAATGTTGCAAAGCTCAGAAAATATATGACAGAAAAGGGCAAAATCATTCCAAGAAGAACAACCGGTGTTTGTGCAAAACATCAAAGAGAACTTGCTTCTGCAATCAAAAGAGCAAGAGTTGTTGCACTTTTACCATACAGAACACTGTAATATAAAATAAATAAAAATCCCTTAGGCAATTGCCTAGGGGGTTTTATTTTATTGTTTTTTCTCTTTTTAGCCCCTTTTAACACTTTTTTATGACTTATTGTTATTTTTGACTATATGCCTCTTAACCCAAGTGCCTCGCCTTAAAGAAGAGGTGGCGTACAGAACTCGTCGGAGAGGTTCTTATTCTTCTATACTTCTATTATTCGTTTGGCTCTACTCCTTTTTTTACCTCTCAGTCTGCGAACTTACACATCTCGTAATAACCAAACCTCTCAGTCTGCTTTAACCTCTCGCACTAATTACTTAACCTCTCAGTCTGCTTACGCAGACTGCTCACCTTTTAGGCGAGCCGATACCACTTTATTAATTGCTTTTGCCTAAACACACTTAATTATTTTTTACTTACATATTGTAGACTTGCAAATTATTGACTTACTTATCTTAATCTTACTTGTTTTTATTTTTGCATTAAAAAAATAGGCACTGCTAGTGCCTATCTTTTTATTTTGTGGTTTTTAATTTTTGCATTGGACTAATAATCAAGTTTTGTTACATTTACTTTTACATTTAATTTTAGGTCATTTACAAAATCTTCCACACTACTGTAATATTGGGTCGTTTCTTTATAATGGAACTTATAGGCGTTTTCGTATGCATTAAAAATATCTGCGCCGAATGATTTTGCTGTAATAAAACTTGATGCTATTGCCTCTGAAACTGTTTCTTTTATTGTTTTTATAACAATTTGAAAGTCTTCTTCCGAAAGTTCAGGAATGATTTCTTTGGTTAAAATTTCATTTATGTCCGCATTATTAATCGTAAAAGTTACATCAATACAAGGCTTTCTGTTTTCATATCTAACACTGTAATTGCTGCTTTTGTTTCTTATATTTATTGCAAGTTTTTCGCCCGCAAGTTTGCCCTCTTTTGGCTCTATGTTAAGGTCTATTGAGGTGCATTTGTTTTTAAACAACATAAAGCCCAAAATGTCTTTGTCTTCTTTGAGCTTGCCCGCAAACTGTCCGTCAACAAAACACATTATTGATGTTCTTGGCATAAAAAATTGAGTTTGGCTTCCACTGCCTCCTGCTCCGCCCGAAGATGATGACTGACTGCTGGTACTTCCTCCACTGCCACTGCCCTCGCCTCCGCCTTTGCTTGAACCTTCTAGCCCGCCACTTTCGCCTTCGCTTGAACTTCCGCCTGAGCCCTCACCTGACGAACTTGAACCACCGCTGCCACTTGAACCGCTTGACTCACTACTTTTGCTCTCTTCATTTGAAGCAAGTTTAAACACACTTGCCGTTGCTGTTTTTGAAAAGTTTTTTGTGTTGTTTAAAAAATTTAAAACCGTTGACATTACGCCGTCACCGTCACGCTCTTTGTAAAGATAAACTTTTTGAAGCCCCAGACCTACTGAAAGCTCTATGTTTTTGGTTTTCATTATTTCGTCTTTTGCATTTTCTTCCGCAAAAAGAAGCAAGGCGGAATTTTTTATGAACTTATCTCTAATAAAATAATCTAAACATTTTGTTATATCTTCTTCAAGCAAGGTCTTTCCCAAAATTACAAAGTTTGTGTGTGAAAATGCGGCTACCTTGCCCGCTTTGTAAGAAAGTTTGCTGATTGCCCCCGAAATGGTGTCGTCTTTGTCTGTGATAAAATCTATTGTTGCATTGGTGCCCGGAGCATTGGTGCCCGGAGTTATCTTTGCAATTTGTGCAGTTACTTCATAGCCGTCTTCGGATTTGTCTACCGCTATTCCCGTTACGATAATTCTCATATTAAGTCTTGCTTGGTTTGACAAGCTTGTTGGAAATACCAAAAGAATTATTAATATTATTATTAAGCCAATATGCTTTTTAAATAAGTTTTTCATGCTTTCACCTTCTTTTTGCGTGAACTATTTAACTTTGGCATTTTGCTTTTTCTTTCGATTTGATTTACGCTTTTTTCTTCTTTTAAAAACCTTTGCGCAGAATTATTTTGCGAAGTCTTTTCGCTTTTGGTTTGATTTGATTTTTTTGAACACACCGCAAGTATTGTTCCAACAATAATAACCACTACTTTTATTCCAAGTGCAACATATTTTAAGCAGTCGATATAGACTATCATTTTTATTCTGAAATCAACAAGAAGCAGTATATCCAATAGGTATAGTATCAGCATTAAAGCCGCCAAAATATAACCTTCGCCGATTTTTGGAATAACATTGTGCAAACTCTTCTTTGCAAAATATAGGCAAACGCCCGAACAAAGAATTGTTCCTATTTCAGACAGCAAAATTAAGAACCAATCTATTCTTCCTATATCCACGCCAAGCATAGATTGCTCTGAAAGTGTGCTGATCATGCTTGGTTGCATTGAAGAATAGCTTACATATATGCTGTAAAACTCAACATACATTAAGCAAAGTAATAACATTGAAATTGTGTAAACCAAAAGCGTCCATTTAAGTTTTATTTCTTTTGCCTCTCTTGCAAGGAGCAATACTATGAAAAAGTCACCGAACCAAAAACTGAAATCTGTGGCAGAACTTACTATTTTGCCGAAATTTATGGTTTGAAACGGCAAAACTGTGGAAAAATCTGTTCGGACTGCTCCAAAAATCGTAATCAAAAGCAATGAGCCGAATATTATAAACGCATAAAGCTCAAAACTCAGCGAAATATTTTTAAGTCCTGAGTTTGCAAGATAAAATACAAGCGCAATAAGCAATATGCTAAAAAGTGTCCAAGGCAGATTTTCAAACAGTATGTGAGAAAATAAGTCTTGAATCGCCTCGTAAAACAGCACGCCTTGCATTAAAAAATAAAAGGCAACCGCAATTAAAAGCAAATTTTTCAACACTCTTAAAACCACACTGTCGCTAAACTCATAGCTTTGGTCTTTTGTTCTCTTTGCTATAAACATTGCCAAACAAATCAGTGCAAATTCTATTAAAAAATATAATAAAATTAACAAATATCCGTCTTTTTCAAGTGCATTACTCACAAAGCATGGAAGTTTTTGAATTTTTAACGAAATAACAAACACTGCAATCATTATATAAAATTGTCTACACGTCATTTGTTACCTCCTTTGCTGATTTCGCTTTGCCGGTTGAGTTTTGTTTTTTTGAAGATTTTTGATTGACTGCCCCACTCTTTTTCATATTGCTAGCTTTGTTTTTTTCGCTTTCGTTTTGATCGGTGCTGTCGTTTTGTTCGTTTGTAACGCTCATATCGTCGTTGTCGCTGCTACTGCTTTGCTGACGAACTTTATCTTCCGCAGCAATAAGTTCGGGTCTCGTATCCATGCTTTGAACAGGCTGTTTTACAAAAGCATCTTTTTTGTCTGACTTTATGCTTGGCGCAAGCGGTGACATATATGGTATTCCAAAGCTTGTCATTGATGTTAAATATGTTGTTAAAATCATAAACGCTGTTACAATTCCATATAATCCGATAACGCCGCCGACCACCGTCATAAGCAATCTTAAAAGTCTTGTTTCGGAAATTTGGTCAGGAATAATATAGAGCGCAACACTTGATATTGCCACAATAACTATGCTTGGAGCAGACAAAAGCCCTGCATCTACCGCCGTGCTTCCAAGAGCCAAAGCTCCAATAATTGATAATGCCATGCCTAACGCACTTGGCATTTGCAAACTTGCTTCTGTTATTATTTCAAACAACAAAAGCACAACCAAAATTTCTATAAGCGGCGGAATGGACAATCCCTCAATGCTTGACAAAAGCGCTATCAAAAAGTTTATTGGCAAAATTCTGTAATTATAGCTTTGAAGAGATACATATATTCCCGGTGCAAGAATCGCCGTTATTAAACCGAAAATTCTCATTAATCTTGCAAAGGTTGCCATTGCGGGAACTGAATAATAATCACCCGAACTTTGCAAGTCCTCAAAAAGAACAAACGGAACGGTGAGCGAAATGGGAGAGCCGTCTACCAAAATTCCGATTCTGCCCTCTAATACTTTTGCACAAAAAACATCGGGCTTTTCGGTATTACCAACACGCCTGAAAAATTTTATTCTGTCTTCTTCCAAATAGCTTTCTATATAATAAGAATCTATAATCGCATCTATATTTATGTTTTTTATGCGTTTTTTTACATCTGCAATAATTTCTTTTTTTGCTACACCTTCAAGATAAACAAGTGACACTTGTGTGTCCGTTTTTTCACCCACAAAAATATCTATTATTTTAAGTTTGTTGGTTTTTAATCTTTTTCTGACCAGCCCTAAGTTTGTTCCTATATCTTCAACAAAACCCTCTCTTGGCCCTTTGACTACTCTTGAAGTCGGAGGCTCTTGTATTCCTCTTTTTTCTACGCCGAAAATCGGATAGCATATTGCACCTTCGCCGACTACCAAAACCACAAAGCCCGAAAAGATATTTTTTAAACACTCATTAACATCTTGCGCTTCAACAACACCAGAAATTGAAACTGTTTGTAACTTGATTTTTTCAAGCAGAGTTTGTGACTGTGATTGATTTGAGCCACTGCTGTTATTTGAACTTTTATTTTTGCTTTTGCTTTTTGAAATTTGTGAGCCTTGACTTGAAGCATTTGAACTTTGCTCAGAAGAAAGTTTTTCAAGCTGTGACAAAATTCCGCCTGCAAAAAGTGCCTTATCAATTAATGAGTCAATATAAAACAAAGTGACCGATTCGTCACCGATATTGATTTTGAGCTGTTCAACCTTATTATCTTGGTCAAACATTTCGGAAATTTGCTGCGATAAATTTTGACTGCTTGAACCCGAGGAGCCCTTTGCCATACTTTTAACTTGACTATTTGACTGATTGCTTTTTGAATTTTTATTTTTTTTTGTGCTATTTGAATTTTTAGTGATGTTTTTTGCACTTTTTAACTTGGTTTGGCTCATATAAATATCCTCTACGCTTATTGTGCAATTAACTAATCTAAAATATTTATAACTTTTGTTTTTCGACAAAAATTTTGCAAAACAAAAACCACCTGACAAGGTGGCTTTTGTTTCAATTATTTTATTTTTGAAAGAGCTTCGTGTGTTACCTTTTCCAAAAAGCTTACAGACTCCGAAATTTGCTTATGCTCTTCTTCGGTCATTTCCAAAAAGTAGGTTTCTTCCGCACCGTCGCTTCCAACAACCGTAGGCATACTGAAATAACAATCGTGATCAGCGTTATATGAAGAAATAGAAAGTATTTCGTTTGTGTCACCCAAAATCGCATTTGTTATTTTCATAAGGCACACGCCGATTCCATAGCAAGTGTTGCCCTTTTTTTGAATAATATCATAGGCGCTGTTTCTTACTTCTTTTTCAATAGCAGACTTTTCTTGGTCAGACAACATAATTTTGTTTAAGCCTATTGTTGCGTTGCTCCAAGGAATCATTTCGCTGTCGCCATGCTCACCGATAACATAAGCATGAACGCTTTTTGGATTTACATTATATCTTGAAGCAAGCAAGCTTCTCAGTCTTGCGGTGTCAAGAGTTGTTCCGCTTCCGATAACTTTTTTGTGATCAAAACCCGACAACTTCCAAGTGATAGCCGTCATAACATCAAGAGGGTTTGTTGCAACAAGATATATTCCGTTAAAGTTTGTTTTGTTTACTTCATTTATAATAGATTCAAAAACTGCAAGGTTTTTGTCGATAAGGTCTTGCCTTGTTTCGCCAACCTCTTGATTTCTGCCTGCGCAAATACAAACTATATCTGCATTGTTGCAATCTTCATAAGAGCCTGCTTTTATTTTTAAATGTGAGTTGCTGTATGCCGAAGCATGAATAAGGTCTAGTGCCTCACCTTCCACCCTTTCTTTTCTTACATCAATAAGCACAAGTTCACTTACTGAATTTGAGGTTGTTACAATGTTATATGCATAGCTCATGCCCACATTTCCGCAACCAATTAAAACTACTTTGTTCATAATAATTCTCCTTTATATTAATATTCTTTTACTTTTAAAATTTCGTTGAAAAACTTTGTATTTTCAAAACTTGGTTTAAGTTTGCCCTCTTCACACTTATGAATAATCTCTGCAACCATTTCATTAAATGGTGTTTTTACATTAAACTTTTTGCCAAAAGCACAGACTACTCCGTTTATGCTGTCAACCTCTGTTTTTATTCCTTTTTCAAGGTCTTGAAGCATGCTTGCTTTTAATTTTGAATGCTTTTTTATTGCAAGAGGAATAATCATAAAACTGATTTTTTTCTTAAAATTATTGTGATAGTCTATAAGCTTTACCACGTCTTTTCCTTGAATAGGCTCTATTTTAATTTTGGCAGCGTTTGCAACATCTATGCATTCTTTTATTATTCTTTGAATAATTTTGCGACTGTTTTTATTTTTTGCAACTTCGCCAAAAGTGTCGCCACAAACCGCACTCATTCCGCTAAAAGCACTGTTAATCAAAACCTTTACCCATCTAGCACCAATAAAGTTTTCTTCAACCGAAACCTCGCCCATCAAACTGAGCAGATTTTTCATTTCTGCCAAATACTCATTATTCAGCCCCGCATAACTGCCAAGACTGAAAGACAAACTGCTTGCACTTGGTTCACTTGTAAGCTCGCTTATACCCGGCTCGATTCTTGTTGCACCCCAACCAATCGCACAACCAAAAGTACGCTCTTTTCCGATAACGCTTGCAACATCTTCTTCGGGAAGTCCGTTTTGCATTGTGCAAATAACCCCGTTTTTGCTAAGCATTTTTGAAGCTTTTTTAACAATTTCAACATTGCCAATTTGCTTGGTTAACAAAAATATAATATCAAACTTTTCTTTAACTTCGGTCTCTAAAATCGCATTTACTTTTGACACTAATAATGTGCTGTTTGAATATAAAACTTTTGCACCATTCTTATTTAATGCATCTACACTTTTTTTGTTTCTGTCGATAACAGTAACAGCTGTTTTGGTTTTGTCTGAAAGCCATGCCCCCAAAACTATACCTAGCGAGCCTGCACCATATATAGCATATTTCATAATTTATCCCCCAAAAAATTTTTACTATAACAATATATAATAAGCAAAAAAATTTGTCACCAATTTAAAGGCTTTTTAATGAAAATTTGGACAGTTTTGCAAAATTATTTTTGAATTTACAAAAAAAGTGTATAATGAAGTTGAGGTAATATTATGAAAGTTATGATTTTGGGCGCGGTTCATGGCACAACAGATGGCGACAGGCTTATTTTTGAAACATATAAAGCCGCAATAACTTGCAAGTTTGAAAATGCGGAAATTGTTACTCCAAACACAATTTTTGAACACAAAAAAAATTTTATACTGTCTAACCCTTCGGCAAGCGAAAATGAGGTTTTGGCAGATATGGTGAACTTTGACTTAAATGAGGTGCAAACCGCCGACCTTGTGCTTGCGGATATTTCGCTTAGGTCAACGGGGCTTGGAATGGAACTAATTTCAATAAAAAATAATAACAAAACTCAAAAGCTTTTTTTGTTTGCAAAAAAAGGCTGTGATTTTAGCGATATGATAAAAGGAGCTTTTGCTTTTGAAAAAATTTATATTTATAAAAACTGCGTGGAACTTGCGGAAATATTAAACAACCTTTTGAAATAAAATTTTAATTAATATTAATCATAAAAAAAATTATTAAGCAGAAATTAATTGATTTAATCGCTGTTTAATAATTTTTTATTTTTATTAAATTATAAATTTTGCCAAATTATTATTTTTTAAGTAAGTTTAAAAGATAATCTCTGCCAGCCGCCTTATCACTTGGCGGATTATCACTTGCTTCGCCCATAAGCATTTCGGCAGGGCTTGGTTTTGTGGAAGAAACTGAGGTTTCTTGCTTTGGCAAACTTTCTTCAACTGCTTCTGACTTTGGAGTTAAATTGATTTCCGGCTTAATGATTTTTGTTTTTGAACTTGGCGCAGGAGTATTTTGAACCGCTTCTTCGCTTTGAACACTTGGCTCGGCAAAGGTCGGCTTGCCTGTTGGCTCATAGCCCGAATATGCGGTGGTAACTTTTGGTCTGACATTATTTCTTGAAATTTCCAAGCCTGCATATTCATGATTACCAAAAGGTTTGTTTGAAGTCGAATTATTCATTCCGAATGTTATGTTATTCGAAACTCCATAAGCCATTTGTCCCATGTTAAATTGGTTAAAGCCGCCCATATTATATTGGTCTTGTGGAGCATATAAAAGCAAGTTTATACCGCGCTCATTTAGCATTGCAAGCGCCGCTCCTGTTATATCGCTTTCTATTTTGCTTATATTAGACAGCAAAGAAAATCTGAAAATATCTTGAACAGGATAGCTTTGAAGCTTGAAAACATAATTTCTGTAAGCCTCGGTTACGCCAAGAACACTGCGAATAACATCACCAAGATTGCCAGCCAACACTGCCGGTTGCGAAGCAATCAGATTTCTCAGTCCTTGTTCAAGTTCTATAATTGTCATAATATCTCCTAATTTTTAATAATTTCCAAGCAACCAAAAACCTCTGCAATTTGCCATAACGGCATTATCTTGAATAATTAAGCGAGGGTCATTGAAAAATTCTCTTAAATATTTTTCATATAACAATGAACCGCCCCCGGTTAAAATAATTTTATAGAATTTGTTAAATTCAAGCCCCAGCCCCATAACTTCTTGATAAACTCGCTTGGCTTGATTTTTTATATGCTTTTCAACATAAGCCGAAAGGTCGAACTCTCCGAACGGAGTTTCCACAACCGAACTTTCAAGCAAGCATAAGTCTAATTCATGAGGTGCAAGCGAAAAGATGCTAGCTTCTGGCATATTGCTATTTATATCTTCCTGCACGTCAGAAATATAGTCACTTGTTCCTATGTCAAAACTGAATGTAGAACGAACTCTTGCGGTTTCCAAAATAGCAATATCCGTTGTTCCCCAACCGATATCAATAACTATTGCCCTTTGGTCTAAAAGTTTTTCGTTAAGAGCGTCAGCATCGGCGTCATAAACATAGTCATACATTGTGCCGAGTGGTTGAGGCACAACAATAACCTCTCTTATTTCAAAAGTGATTGGCCTAACGCTGTCCCAAGTTACAGATTTTACCTCATGCACACCTGTTAAAATATCTTTTATTTGAGAAATGATTTTTTGATTTTTTGCAAGACTGCTAGGCACACCCGTAACTACCCTTAAAACCTCGTGCTCTGCAAGGTCAGGAAGTTCTTTTAAACATGAGGTTATGCCGATAAGTGCTTCTGTTTTGTATTGCTCGGAACCGTATCTTGACATTCCTCTTCCGCCCGAGCCCGAAGCAGACACAACACCCACTTCATAAACGGCCTTATCATAAACATACATTTGATAATCGGTTTTAAAGGAATAAACTAGACCCGCATCATTGATTTGGCGAATGGTGTTAACATATTTTAAGTTAAGTTCGTCCGTCCAAATTTTGAGAGTTGAGTTTGCAACATCAAGCCCAACAATTCTTGTGAACTCAGGGGCTGACTCTTCCTCTTCGGTTGCTTTTTTGATTTGCTCTAATTCTGACATAAACTTATTTCCTTTGAATATTTTATTTTTATCTTAACTTGTAAAATTAATCGTCGTTCGGGGTTAGCAAAATTTCCGAAACAGGCATCTTTTTAACAACAGAGCCGTCGTCTTTATAATAAATTAAAAGAGTTCCGCCATCTATTTCGCAAACTAATTCTCTTTTTGTTTTTATGCTCTCTTCATACAAAATTCTGAGAATTGAACCATCGTCTCTGTAAACTGCTATGGTGTTGATGTATCTTTTTGAAACGGGCTTATTTAAATCTTCGCCAAGCTCGTCGGGCAAAATTTCAATAAAGTTTAACAAGAAATATTTTTGCTCAATAACCTTGTACTGATTGATATGGTTAAAATTTATTGTTGCTTCGTTAACCGAACCGTCGGGTTGAAGCGAACAAAAACTTGCTTGACCCTGAGTTTCTTGGTCTTTGTTTATTCCCAAAATTAAAAAGTTTTTAGGAGAAACTCTTTTTACCGAAATATCAAGGTTGCTTGGAAGGCTGATTAAATTGTAGCCTAACTTTCTTTCGTCATTAAAAAGTATTATCTTTGTGTAATATTCATCAAATTGATTTTCCATTGCAAAAAGAACGTTGAAATCCATGTATGAGTAAATATCAGAAACATACTTTCTGTTAAGCTTTGTATTTTCTACATAAGACCCGTCAATAATATCAAAAGAGGTGTCTTCAACGGTTTCTTGCACTTTGAATTTTATCTCTCGCTTCTCAATAAATATTTTAGACATAATCCACCTTTATATTAATTATATTTAGAGTATATATTAATAAAAAAAGTGTGTCAAACATTTTTAAGTTACTTTTATTTTCGCAAATGCCCAAATTTTCAAGCTTTACAAGGCATTAAATAGCAATTATTTTGTATTTTTGCATATTTTATATATATTTTTTAACTATTTTTCACTAATTTTGCGAAAAATAAAAAACCACAAAACATTTTGCTGTTTTGTGATTTTTTTATTATTTTTTTTTAATTATTTGTTTGAATGCCCAAAGCCCCCCACACCGCGCTCAGAAGAAATATTTTTAAGTTCTTCATATGAAAGCTCTTCTACCTCTAAGGCAGGGATTTCTTGCAACACCATTTGGCAAATGGCTTTGGTATAAGGATACAAATTTACCTCTGATTTGTTATAAACCTTTCCCTCTGCTTCAAACTGCTCAGGAAGAGTGGCTATATCTTTTTTTGTGATTATAAACGGAATGTTATGTGTGTTATAGGTGCAAATTAAATATTCGCCACGATAACCACTGTCAAAAACGCCTCCGTTTTTCTTTATGCCCAATTTGCCCATAGAACTGCGCTCTTCAATTTGTGCATAATATTTTTTTGAAAATGCTGCGGCAATTCCTGTTGGAACTACTCTTGTTGAAAATGGATCTATAACAAAAAATTCTTCCTCAAAGCAAGCATATAAATCATAACCTGCATCTTCGTCTTTTTTTGACGGAATGATTGCATTGGGTTTCATTTTTGCAAAAAATAAATTTTTATCATTAATCTGCATTATTTTTTCTCCTTAAATTAACTAATAAAATAATAGCATAATTAAAAAAAAATAGCAATTTTTATTGCTATCTTTTTAAATTATATTATTTTTTGATATTTTTTTTTAGGTTTTTTGCAGAATTTCTTCCGAATTTTGTTCAGTGACATTTAACCTTTTTATTGTGCCGTCTTTGTTATAAAACTTTGAATTTTCTACAAATCTGTTAAACTCTGACTGAGGAACAACAAACTTTCCTCTGTTAAAAACCGCAAAGTTTTTTGATGTGACCTGCATGGCATCAAAGCCAAAATATATTGAAAGTTTGCTATGCTCGTCTTTTAATGAATAAATAAAAATTTCTCTTTCTTGATTAGACTTAATATTTGAAACAAAATCAAAAAGTGCTTCTGCCTTTTCCATTAATTCTTGCAAATTGTTATAGCCTGCAAATTTTTCCATAACAAGAGGCATTACATTTTCTTTTTTCAAAACGTTTTTGCCGACACCAATGATATAACCCAGCAAATGTCTGCTTACTGCAATAATGTCAGAAAGCTTACAAATTTTTGCTGATGGGTCTAGTTTTAGCATAATCATGCGATCGCTATTTATTGCTTTTAACTCATTGCTGGTATATATCAAAGCGTTTTCAATGTCATTTGAAACATATAATCCGTCATTAATTCCCGTTCCGTGATGATATTCAAAGTCACAAAGCATATTTGCAATGTGCTCAACGTCTTTTGAACCTCTATATAATTTTGGAGTGTTTAATTTTTTAAAATCTTCGTCAGAAACAACTTTTGGAAATTCGTTAAACCCAAATAGGTCAACAACATAAGGAAAAGCTTCTCTTCTGTTTTTCCACACTCTTCTTTGAAGTGCCGTATCTAAATCTAACTCACTGTTTTTGTTATATAGATAAATAAAATAATCGCTTAGCAACTCTAAATATTGCTGATTTGTTAATTTCATAATAATATTCCTATTAATAATTTGTTAACAAATTATAACACTATTTTCTGAAAAAAGCAACCCCTATTGCTCCCGGACCTATGTGTGTTCCTATTGTGCTCCCTATGCTGCAAACAGGAACAGCACTTGTTTTTCCCTCCCAAAGAGAAACACTGTCTGCAATATACTTTTGAAGCACAGAATCGTCAAGCCCAGAATAACCGGTGTAATATGGCATATCATAATCGATTCCGCCCGAAGTTTCAACAAGATTCATTAAAAGATTGTTTCCATTTTTTGAACCTCTTGCCTTGCCCACAAGTTTGACCTCTCCGCCTTTTATAGCAATAACCGGCTTAACTCCGAGAAGCTCACCCGCAAACGCAACAAGCGGAGAAATTCTTCCGCCCTTTTTTAAATATTTTAAAGTTCCGAGAAGCGCCAAAAGTTCAATCTTATGTTTCTTTTCTTCCAAAATCTCAGCAACTTCAAAAGCACTTTTGCCTTCTTTTATAAGTCTTTGAGCCAAATCAAACAAAAGCCTTTCACCCACGCAAGCATTGAGGCTGTCTACAACAAAAACTTTTCCCTTAAAGCTTTTGGCTGCCATTGCCGCACTGTTATACGTGCCCGAAAGCTTTGAAGAAAGCGTTATAACAACCGCTTCGTCACCATTTGCAGTTACCTTTTCAAAAACCTCGTTCCATCTGTATTCATTTATTTGGCTCGTTGTGGGAAGGTCTGTACATTCAACAAGTTTTTCAAAAAATTGGTGAGGAGTTAAATCTACTCCGTCAAGATATTGCTTGCCGTCTATGTTTATTTCCATAGAAACCAAAACCGCGCCTTTTGATTTTGCCTCGCTTTCACTTATATCCGAAGCACTGTCAATAATTATTTTTACCATAAATTCTCCTATTATTTTTTATTTTTTAACATTTCACTCAGATTTTTTTGTATGCTCTCCAAAGAGTGATAAAGCGCCTTTTTTTCCATATCAGACAAATCTTTGCTTGCTTTATCTTCATAAAGATTGATTTTTTGCTTAATTTTGTTTGCTACCTCAACACCTTTTGGCGTTAACACAAGATTTGCCCTATATTTTTTTTGCCCCTCTCCTTCTTGAACCAACAATCCAAGTTTTTCAAGCTCACTGATGGCCCTTGAAACCGCAGCTTTATCTTCAAAACTATGCTTGCAAATTGCTGTGGCAGTAACTTCTTCACTTGCTTCAAGCAAAAGCCTTATGTAAAACAAACAAGTGATATGCGTTCCCTTTAAGCCAAACTCACTCATTTCAATATCTTTTAAATCAGTTACCATTTTTTTTATGCTTGAAATTAGCACCGTAAAATGACTGTATCTGCTGTCCATAATTCCTCCAACTGTACAGATAATAGCATAAACTTGTTGATGTGTCAACAAGTTTATGACCATTATTAAACTATATGCTGTTTTTTTGCAAAATAAAACGCCAACTTTGTGGCGCTTTAAAAATTATTAAAATTATTTATTTTTATTATTTAACAAATTACTTTATTCAACAATCAAACTCTCTTTTTGATAAAGTTTTTTATAGGACTTGCTTGAAGCAAGAAGCTGTTTGTGCGTTCCGCTTGCTTCAATCTTTCCATTATTGATAAAATATATTTTGTCTACATCAATAATAGTTGAAAGTCTGTGGGCGACAATGATAACAATTTTGTCTTTTCCTATTTGGTCGATTGCTTGTTTTATGTTATTTTGGTTTACATTGTCAAGAGCACTTGTAGACTCGTCAAAAATCATTATCGGGCTGTTTTTCAAAAACGCTCTGGCAATTGCAAGCCTTTGCTTTTGTCCGCCCGAAAGTTTTGTTCCGCCCTCCCCCAAAACAGTGTTATAACCTTCCGGAAGCGAAACTATAAAATCATGAATTTGTGCCTTTTTGCAAGCCTTTTCTATTTGTTTTTGAGTTGCATTAGGCGAAATTATTTTTAAATTTTCGAGTATTGTGAAATTGAAAATATAAGGGTCTTGCGGAACTATGGTTATTAAGTTTCTGAGAGTGTTTTTAGAAAAACTGTTTATATCGTTTCCGCCGATTAAAATTTGTCCACCACCGGTTTCATAAGTTTTGTTTATTAGCTTTATTATAGTGCTTTTGCCCGCGCCACTTTCACCTACCAGCGCTATTTTTGTTCCAAACTCAATATCCAAATTAAAATTGTGAAAAACCTCTGCGTTATTTTCATTGTATTTGAAATTTAAATTTTTTATGTTTATATCAAGCTTTTTTGGAAGTTTTTTAAATCCGTCATGTTCAGGGAAATTTTCAAAGCCGTCGTGATAGCCCTCTATAACCGAAAAAATTCTTTCGGCATAAAGTCCGCCATCTTTAAATTCTTCAAGCATTCGCATTATCCAATCAATTGCACTTAGGGCGCTTGTTCTGAAAACAAAAATCGTGAACGCAATGGGAAATGTTGTTATATTAAAATGAATCAAAATAAGTGCAAGAGGAATATATAAAAACGAAAGCAAATCTCTTGTTATTATTGTAACTCTGAACAATTGATATTGTTTTGTGTTTGTTTTGTTATCTATTTTTTCCAAAGTTTGAAGGCTTTTATCTGCAACATCAAGCATTGATTTCTCTATGTTATAATTTTTTATATCACGAGCCCCGCGAATGGTTTCCACAACAATGCCGATATTTTTGTCAATCTCGCCCCTAACCTTTCTTCTGTCTTTTATTCTTGCATTAAGCCTTATATGATAAACAAGGCAAACCAAAATAAATTCCGCAACACAATAAAGTCCAAGCCAAAAGTTTGCTATGAATATATATACATACATTGCCATTTTTGCGATTATGCTGGTTGTCACATCGACTATGTCCATATATATAGAAGAAAGTTGCTCGGTGTCGCTTGCAATGGTTTGAATAAGCTTTCCGCTGCCATATTCATCGAAGTTTTTTGTGTGAAGATTAAGAATACTGCTGATTGTGTTAAACCTTATATCTCTTGTAATTTTTGCTCTAAGCTTGTTTGCCGTTGTTCCCCACAAAAGCATATGAATCACCGAATGCAAAATTTGAAATACAACCAAAAGCACGGCTGCCAAAAGCAAAGCCTGTCCGTTTTGATCCGTAAAAGCATTTAACAACTTTTCGGTATAAAAAGGAAATAGCACAACTAAACTTGTTGCAAAAATGCAACTTAAAATACATATAAAACAATATTTTTTGTATGGCTTTAAAAACTTAAAGGATTTTAAAAAATATTGCTTTTTTTTCTTTTTTTCTTTGTTATTCATATAAAAATTATAAATTTTATTTTAAAAAAAATCAAAATATTTTATTGCCAAATTTTAAATTCTAATAATTTAAAAGTTCGTTTGCAAACGGCATAATCAAATAACCGTTAAGCTTTTTGCTAAACTTTTTTATAATTTCCGCAATCATATTTATTTGGTCAGACCAAACAAACCACTTTTCAACATATTCCCTTGCCTTTTTTATATCTCCGTCAATTTGAAGCCTTATAACTTCTTCCAACATGACTTTTGCGGTTTTTTTGACTTTTTCAAAATCAAAGCAAAGTTTGTTTTCGCTGTTTAATGTTATGGCTCTTTCACAAAGCATTCTATAACAAATCATAACCGCCCTTGTTCTGTGTGCCTCAGTCAAACTCGGTTTTCCCTTGCAAAAGCTTGAAGCGAGTTCGGTTACAATAATCTGCTTGCAATCGCTATCTGAAAAATAGCCTGCCTCTTTAAACTCGTCCAAAAAGGCATACATACCCATATCTGCCTTAAACTCTTCCAATATGCTGCTAAAAGCACCAAGCTTGCTTCCTGAAACAGGTCCAAGGCTGTGAGTGTTTTCATGGCAGATTGTTGCCAAATGACTTGCATGAGGATTGAAATATTTAAACTGCTCTTCACATATCAAGTTTTTAAAAAGCTTTTTATTGAAATTTGCCCTAATTTGCCTGTGATAAACATTTCGTCTTCCGCCACCCGTTTGTACCGAAAGTTTGTCGTCGTTTGGAAGATTTTGAGCCAAAACAACGCTGGCTCTGTATGCTCCCTCGTCGCCCGTAAGTGCAATTATATCTGCATCAATGGCGATTTGCCCCTCTGAATTTGACTTTTCTGCCGGACTGCTATATTCGGATTTTAAAGGCATGAATTTTGAGGCAACTTTTATTAGTCCTTGAAGTTTTTTAAGCAATCTTGTGCCTTTTTTGTTTACAAGTCCCAGCCTCGCACCAAGTGCGTCTTTGGTGTAAACCGAAATATTTAAGTCTTTTAATTTTTTCATAAGCGCCTTGTCTGCCAAAACAGCTTGGCTCATTTTTTCGCCATAGCACTCTCTGCAAATCGTAAACTCAAACGTTGTTTGCTCATCAAGTTTTGCCCAAGCTCTGTCCGCCTCTGCATCTAGCCTTGGGTCAGCAACTTCAAGTGCTTGCGCTTGCTTATTTAAAAAATTCGCAAACATTTTATCTTCACAGCACTTTGCCGCCTTTTTTAAGTTTTGTGCAATCTCTTTAAACTCAGGAAAATATTCTACATAATCTATTGCTTTAAGCTTTTTTCCATCACGAACAACCACGCTTCGTTGATTTAAAATTTGTCTTACTATTTCAATTTCTCCGTCGTCAACCATTTGGTGAATAATATTCACAAATTCTTTTGAAGACAAATCGTCGGGAAAAAAGCCTAAGCCCTCGGGCTTTTTTAAATTTTTAACAAGCGAAGTCTGATTTCCAAGAGCATCTGGCGAAAATATGCTTTTTTGCGATAAAAACATTTTTTTTGCAAGAGTAGCGGCGGGGTCGCCCTGCTTTTCTTTTTTTTCCAAAAACTCTAAAAACTCAATATTTTTGGAATTATCAAGTTTGTAACAAACAGTGTCAAACTCTTTTGCCGCTCGCATCAAAAAGCTCAAAACTTTTATGTCTGACGAAGATAATTTTTTTACAGCCGAACTCTCGGGCGTTAAAAGTTTTATTCCCTTATAGCACTCTTTTGAAGTGCGCATTTTTAACTCTTCTAAACTCATTCCGTAAACAAATTCCATATTCACCTCATTATAATAATTAAATTAATAAATAAAATTATACTGCCGATTTAAAAGTAAGTAAAAAAGAAATGCGTTATTGCATTTCTTTAAAGCTGCCATTAGCCTCAACATTTTTATTGTTATTAACAAAAAATACAAGCGACATTATAAAAAGCGAAAGCATTATTGCAACCAATATCGAAAAAACAACTATCATAATTATGCTGATTGTTGCCGTAGTTTTTTCAAGTATAAATGCCTTATAAGTCATTATGCTGAAAAATAAGCAAGCCACCCACAAAATTATATTCCCAGCAAGAAAAATCAATGCCTTTGGATTTCCCCAAACCTTTTTCAGTTCGTTTAATTTACTTTCTTTTTTTTCAACACTTTTTGAATTTGGTTCAACATTTTTGTTAAATTGTTCATTTTCTTCTATTATTTGGTTATTTTCTTCATAATTATTTGGCATTTTTGCGTTATTTTCAACGCTTTGCAAATTTTCTTTTTTCATAATGCCCTCAAAAATTAAATTTCTCTTCTGTCTGCAAGTGCCTTTGATAAAGTTACCTCGTCTGCATATTCAAGCTCACTGCCCATTGAAATTCCTTGGGCAATTCGAGTTACTTTTATTCCAAGCGGTTTTATCAGTTTGGCAATATACATTGCAGTTGCCTCGCCCTCAACATCAGGATTTGTTGCTATGATAATTTCGTCCGTTTCGCCATTACTTATTCTTGACAAAAGTTCTTTTAGTCTTATATCATTTGGACCAACTCCCGCAAGCGGATTTATTGTTCCGTGCAAAACATGATATTGCCCCTTATAGCTTCCCGCCTTTTCAACCGCCATAAGATCTTTTGGGTCTTTAACAACACACATTACTTTTGAAGAACGCTCTCTGCAAAGTTTGCAAGGACTTACCTCTGTGTAATTTCCGCAACACTCACAAAATTTTATTTTTGCCTTAACATTCATAATGGCATCGGAAAAACTTTTTGCCGAATCGTCACTTTGACGAATTATATGATAGGCATATCTTTCTGCGGTTTTTCTTCCCACGCCAGGAAGTTTTGAAAATTCGTTAACAAGCCTTGAAATCGGTTCTATTTGATTTATATCCACCTAAATCAAGCCCCCAAATGCTCCAAGCTTATTCTTTTTTTCGGTATCGATTTTTGTTAGTGCATCATTATATGCGGCAACTACCAAATCTTCAAGCATTTCAACGTCTTCTGGGTCAACCACAGAACTGTCAATTTTTAAACTGAGCATTTCATACTTTCCGTTAACCTCAACTTTTACAAGCCCGCCACTTGCAGTTCCTTCAAAAACCGTGCTTTCTAATTGTTCCTTTGCATTCATTGCATCTTGTTGCATTTTTTGCGCTTGACGCATCATAGCTTGCATATTTGCTCCCCCACCGCCAAAGCCACCGAATCTGTTTCCCATAATAATCTCCTTTTTAGCAAAATCGCTTTATATTTTTTATTATAATTATTTATAGATATTTTTTCAACTAATTTTATTTGATTTTTAGTTTGCCACCGCAAAGTCTCTCTAATTCTTTAATATCTGCTTCTTTGCTGTCTTGTTTTTTTAAATTTAAAATTAATCCTTTTTTTGAAAGAAATCCCGTAATTAAACTTTTATATTTTTCCGATTCTAATTCAAGGATTGTTTGGTCGTCAGCAAAAATTGTAACCTCTTTATTAATTATCTCCAAACTTTTAACCTCTCGAAGAAGCATCAAAAATTTCATTTCGCCTGTGCTTCGAGCAAATCTTAAAAGCTCGCCAAGCAACCTTTCACTTGAAATATTCTGGTTGTTTGTTTCACAATTTTTTGATTCAACCATGCTTTCTGTGCAATTTTTTGCATTATTTTCAGCTAAAATTGCATTTTCAGTTATTTTTTCAACTTCCCCCGCACACTTGTTTTGCTCTAAATTTTGGTTAACTTTTGTTACAAGATTAGTTGGGGGCTTAGCTGGGAAAGTTTTTTATTGCTTCTTCTAGTTTTGCAACCCTTTCCGAAAGCGCTGCTTCACTTATAATTTTTACAATCGCGGTTTCAAGCACTATTCTTGGCTGAACGCTGTATCTTAGCTCTTGTTCAACACTTCCAAGAACTTCGATTGCCTTTATCATGGCATCATAATTTTCCGCAACTGCTTGCGCTTTCATTGCCTCAAAAATATCGTCTTTTACCATAACGATTTTTCTTGACTGAATGCCCAAGGTGTAGACCAAAAGCAAATCTCTGTAATATGCAATCAAATCATTTGAAAACATGAGCGGACTTTTGCCCTTAGACAAAACTTTGTCTAGTTCAACCAATGCCGAGCCAATATCTTTGCTGAGTATTTTTCCTGCAATGTTTATAAGAACTTCTCTTTCCGAAATCCCAAGCACCGCAAGCACTTTTTCGCCATTAAGTTCTCCTCCTGCAAAAGAAACACATCTGTCGGCAATGCTAAGCGTATCACGCACACTGCCCTCACCTGCTCTGGCAATCATGTTTATTGACTGTTCGTCATAGGTTACACCCTCGCTGGTAAGAACTCTTTTTAAAAGTTCCGACAAATCTTCGAGCGCAACCAACCTGAAATCAAATCTGATGCATCTTGAAAGAATGGTTGCCGGAAGTTTATGAACCTCGGTTGTTGCAAGAACAAACACTGTGTGTGCAGGTGGCTCTTCAAGGGTTTTTAGCAAAGCATTAAATGCACTTGTTGAGAGCATATGCACTTCGTCTATAATATAAACTTTGTATGTTCCCACAACAGGCGGATACTTAACCTTTTCTCTAAGGTCACGAATTTCGTCTACACCGTTATTAGATGCGGCATCTATTTCCAAAACATCAATATTTGTGCCTTCAAGGCCTTTGCAAACCTCGCACTCTCCGCAAGGCGAACCATTTTTTGGATTTGTGCAATTTATTGCTCTGGCAAATATTTTTGCGGTGCTGGTTTTTCCCGTTCCACGACTTCCCGTAAACAAATATGCATGAGAAATTTTGTTGAGTTTTATTTGATTTATTAATGTTTGAACAATATGGTCTTGACCAATAACCTCGTCAAAACTTTTCGGACGATACTTTCTGTATAATGCAAGATACATATATTTCTCCTTTTTTACATTATTTTTTATGATTTTTTTGCAAATTTTTGCGATTTTTATTTATTAAGTTTTGCTTTTATTCGCTGAATGGAATTGTCTATTGCTTTAACTTCACGATTTAAGTTCTTTGCAATTTCGGACTGCTTTTCTCCCGAAAGATAGTGCTTTAAAACTTGCTTTTCAAAATCGCTGAGTTCGTTTTCACAAATCTTTAATTTTTCGTCAATGATTTCTCGGTCTAAAATTGTGTCTAACGGGTCATTTGAAAAGTTTGGATCGGAAAGTGTTTCCAACAAAGAACGCTCTTCTCCCTCATAATCTAACTTTGCAAAACTTACAGACTCATTAAGCGCTTTGTTTTTGCCCGTGTTGGACAATCTTATTGCATCAAAAATTTGCCTTTTTATGCAAAGTTTTGCAAACGGTGCAAATCTTGCTTCAAACAAACTTTCACCATTATAGCTTTTGCACGCTTCCAAAAGACCTATCATTCCTTCTTCAAACAAGTCTTCATGCGTTCCGCCCACAATATAATATCTTCGGCACAAACCGCTTATATAAATTTTGAAATTTTGAACTACTTGAACAATGTCCTCTGTGTTTACCTTTTTCAAGTTATTTTCTCCTTTGCCTTATTGCTTCATATATAACAATGCCTGCGCTTACGCTTGCGTTTAATGAATTTACTTTTCCGAACATTGGAATAGCAACAACTCCGTCACAAAGTTTTTTTGTTAAAGAGTGCACTCCTGTTCCCTCTCCGCCAACAACAAGCGCAATGTCGCCTGTTAAATTTGTTTCACACATATCTTCGCCGTCCATATCACAAGCATAAACCCAAATATTTTTATTTTTAAGCTCTTCGATGGTTTGATTTATGTTAGAAACTTTTACAACAGGCATATAGGCAGTTGCTCCTGCACTTGTTCGTATAACTGTTTCCGTTACGGCGACGCTTCTTCTGCTTGGAATAATAACAGCAGAAGCCCCTGCACACTCTGCAACCCTTATTACAGAGCCAAGATTGTGTGGATCTAAAACTTCGTCTAAAATTACAAAAAGCAAATCTTTTCCTTTTTGCTTTTCATTTAAAATAACATTATCAAGTTCCGCATACTTAAACTCTGTTGCAAAAGCAATAATTCCCTGATGGTGCTTGGTTTCGCTGATTTTATCTAATGCTCTTTTATCAACAAATTCTATTTTGATTTTTCGGTCACGGCATTTTTGCAACATTGCACGAATTTCATTATCGTTTGTTCCGTTTGTTACCATAATTTTTTCAATGGTCATATCACTTTCCAAAAGTTCTTTTACGGGATTTTTGCCTTCTATTTTCATAATGTCCTCTTTATTTATAATTTTTATCTGTTTTTTTATATTTATTTTGAATTTTTTGCGATTTTAGCTATATATTTTGATTGAGCTCTTCAACCGAAATTTCAAGTAATTCTTTTAATCTTTTATAATCGCCTATTAAATACAAATAGCCAAACACAGCTTCAAGCGCAGTGGCGTAAATATATTCTGTAACCGAAAAGTTTTTTGCCTTGCTGTGAATATGAGTATTTCTTGCACGACTAGCAATATCTTGCTCTTCGGCGGTTAAACTTTCTTCAAGCTTTTTAAATGTTTTAAACTGTGTTCCCGCGCAAACAACACCCGAAACAAGTTTGTTCATTTTGTTTACCTTTAAGCCAAAAGTTTTGGCAACATATTCTCTTACAAAAAGAGTTTGAACACTATCGCCAATCTGAGCAAGCACCAATGGTTGCATAGACCTTGCCTGTTCTTTTGAAAAATTTTGCGTTATAATATTTTCCATAAAAATATTATAACATTATCACAATTTTTTAGCAAGATAAAAATATTTATAAAATAATCTAATTATTAATTAAAACAAAAGTTCTGAAATTTAAAAAAACAAGTGAATTTAATAATAAAAAACAAAAACTAACAATTGACTGCCAAAGTTTTGTGCCTACTTTATTTTTTGATTAATAATTTTCATAAATGTTATTTACCTTTCGTTGTTTTGCGGTTATTTTTTAATTGAGTTTATAATAAAAAAGCATATCTAAATGATATGCTTTTTATAAGTGTTTTATTTTTTTAATAAATGCATTATTTAATATTATTTTAAATATTAATCATTTTTTTTCATTATTTTTATAAATAATTTTGAATTTATCAGGATAGTCTTTTTCTGCCTCTGAAAAGCATTTTAATATTCTGTCAATTATCAGTTTGTTATATGCATCTTTTTCCTCGCCAAATCCAACAAGAGTTATTTCACACGGCAAACCTATATACCCTGTAAGCATATCCCATAGTGCATCTGTATTCTTTCCGAACCATTCGGGCAAATCCATACGCTTTTGAATTATATCATAAAATTGTTCAGCCCACTCAAATTCATTTCTTTTAAATTCATATTTTTCCATATATCTTCCTTACTCAATAGCTATAAAACTTAAATAATGACTATCTGTTCTAAACATTAAACCATCATTTGAATAAACTATTCTAAAATTATTTCTATATCCACCTTTATAATCAATATCACATTCGTACCAAATGCGTCCAGAAGCATTAGGCAACCTTTCGTCGAAATTTTTATAAATCCCGCCACCTATCATTTTTCCGTAAGCTACTTCATTTAAATTTCCTTTTTTTGAAATCCAACCAAGCGTTAACGCTTCTTCTTTACTTATATAATAATTAGGCAAAGTTCCAAAATGTTTTAGCCAATAATCTGCACCCTCAGTTCCTCTTTCAGTTGCCATTCCGACCGAGACCTTTTTTAATGGTGCTAACACACATTTGCATCTAATATGTAATGGCGGAGGCAAAGCTTTATTATCTACTATTTTATTATTTAAGTCTATACAGGTTATACAATGTGACTTAGCAAAGCCCAAATGGTAGCTAAACCAATTTTTCGACCTTTCTGTAACCGATATTGTTTTCCAAACATTTTGCAAACTTTCCTTAATTTCTTTAAGCAAATCCATAATATCACCAATTTCCTGCCTTTGTAAATTATTTATACTTAAATTTTAACACATATTATATCTAAAAAGTATGAACCCCTGCCAACTTTTGCATAAATATTTATAATTTTCACAACCTAACGTTAGTTTAATTTAAAATTAAGGACATTTTTATGAAAAAATTCAGTATTTTTTTATTATTTTTTATGGTTTTTTGTGGATTTTCATTTATGGCGTTTCCTGAGGCAAAACTATGCAGTGCCGTTTCTTCCGACACAACCCCAGCCGACACTGTTCCAAGCAGAAACTATACTGTTGTTATTGACCCCGGGCATGGTGGCGCTGACCCCGGCTCAATTGGTTACAAAACCAAAGTTAAAGAGGCGGAACTTAATCTTAAACTTTCTAAAATGCTTCAAAAAAAGCTTGAAGACGCGGGAATCAATATTGTTATGACAAGAGAAACCGAAGACGCTCTTGCGGACGGCAGTGGAAAAAGTTTTAAAAAACGCGACATGGAACTTAGAAAAGAGCTTATTAAGCAGGTTAGGCCAAACATGGTAATTTCACTTCACATGAATTCTTACACAAAACACAACCTTCGCGGTGCACAAGTATTCTATGACAAAACCAGCGATATCTCAAAACAAATCGCAGACAGCATTCAAGAAGAATTTATCAAGGGTCTTATTCGCGGAAACAAATGTACCAGCCCCGGCGACTACTTTATGCTAAAATGCACATCTGCTCCGTCTGTTATTGTTGAATGTGGATTTTTGTCTAATGAAGAGGAAGAAAAACTACTTTTAGACGAAACCTATCAAGACAAAATTGTTAACTGCATTTATCTTGGTATTGTGAAATTTTTGCAAATAAAATAACTTTTAATTGTTTTTGTTAAATAAAAACCTCACTTATTAGTCACTCAATTTTGAAACTAGCGGAATAAATAAAGAATAACATAGACAAACAACTGCCTATGTTTTCTTTTTTGTGTTTACTCTCTCTTAACTGCCAAAAAAGCGAATATCTCTGCCGTTGTCATAGGTTGTCGTAAGAATAACAACCCTAATAGTTATAAGACACTCGTCTTGACCTTGACAACAAAGAATATTCGCTTACACTGGAAAATAGAGAGAAGAAAACAAAAAGCAAAAGAGCGGATTGCGTTACGCTCTGCCAGCAACCGCTCTTTTGCAACAAAGTTTATTTATAGGCGTGTGCTTGTCTGGTGGAGCGAAGCGACGCCACTTGTATAACCAAGCACACGTCTAAATGCCAAATTATTTTTATAATATTTAATACAAATTATAAAAGTTTATGATATAATATAATTGCTAAAATATTATTAAAAAGTGGAGGGGGAATGATAAGAGCAATTATTTTTGATTTTGACTCTACTATATATATCGGCGATATAGGAGATAGCGACAAGAGGAACGATAAAACTGTTGTGAGAAAAAGCTTTGGAGAGGGCGTTTACGAAAGGCTTAACAAAAAATATTATATAGATAAAAAAGATATCAAGGATATAATTGACGTTTGTAAAAAAGAAGGCATGGATTATAAAAAACTTGCAACATGTTTTGAGAATGAGTTATTCATTCATCAGATAAAAGACAAAATTGAAATTTTGCCAAATGAATTTTTTGAAGAATTGTCAGAAAAATATGATCTTTATATTGTATCAATGTCACCTATTCACTATTTAGAATATTATTTTTCTTTGTATGATATTA
>CAQFKO010000008.1:16017-33007 GCA_948787875.1 uncultured Eubacteriales bacterium | reverse complement strand
CCATTATATAACAAAAAAATCCGTTAACAAACGGATTTTGCATATTTTTCAAACTTTTTTATATTTTTTTTACATTTTACTATATCTTTATAAAATTTTTTAAACTTTAAGCCCCAGCGTATCACTAACTGTTGTTATTTTTAAGCTATGACCTTTTGCATATTTGATAATATCCTCCAAAGCCTCTGCCGTGCAAGCCGTCGGATGCATCAAAATCAAGTCGCCGCCCGCCATATTTGTAACCGCACGATTGTAGATAAGCTTTGTATCTTTGTCACGCCAATCAATAGTATCTCTTGTCCACATAATAGTTTTGTAACCCAAATCACTTGCCGCTTTTGTTGTATTTGAGTTATAAGAACCTCCCGGAGGCGCAAACAACTCCATATTTAAGCCAAGTTTAAGCTTTATAATATCATGACAAGCCTTAATTTCGTTATAGTTTCCGTCATAAGAAAGCTTTCCGTGCTCTTTATGAGTTTGTCCATGACTGCCGATTTCATGTCCATCTTCAAAAATTCGTTTCAAAAGTGCCTCGCTGTCTTTTGCCCAACTACCCCCAATAAAAAATGTGGTTTTCACCTCATATTTTTTTAAGGTATCAAGCATTTTCTCCAAATATTCGTCACCCCAATAAACATTAATCATAAGTGAAACCTTATCGGAATTTTTATCTCCCGCATAAATTGTTCCGTTGTATTCGCTGTTAGAGGTTGCCAAAGTCTGTTTGCCTGCAAAACCACAAGATAAAACCACTACAAAAATCAAAGCAGCAATAACAAAATTGCACACAACACCAACAAAAAATTTTTCGCTTAATTTTCTTTCCATACTAAAATATATGCAAAAATACTTAAAATAGAAAAAACTTACACAAAATTGTGCAAGTTTTTTATTTTCGTATTAACTTATTAATAATTTGCTGCTATTTTTGCTCTCGATTGCAAATTAAACTTAGCCCTCGATTTTTTTAACAAGTTTAAGGTCAACTCTGCCTTTTTCGTCAACTTTTATAACTTCAACTTCAACTTTGTCGCCGATTTTAACAACATCTTCCACTCTTTCAACTCTCTTAGAAGAAAGTTTTGAAATGTGAATCATGCCGTCGCAAGCAGAAGAAATTTCAACAAAAGCTCCGAATTGCATTATTCTTACAACTGTTCCTGTATATCTTTCGCCAACCTCAGGAACAAACACAATATCTTCAATAATTTCTTTTGCCTTATAGCAATCTTCCACATTTGCGGAAGAAACCATAACCGTTCCATCGTCTTCAATATCAATCTTAACGCCGGTTTTGTCAATAATTTTATTGATAGTTTTTCCGCCTTGTCCAATAACCTCACCTATTTTGTCTGGTGCAATTTTAAAGGTAATAATTTTTGGAGCATATGGGCTTAAATGATCACGATATTCAGGTATTGTTTCAAGCATTTTGTCCATAATTTCCAATCTACCCTCGTCAGCTTGTTCAAGAGCGGTTGTCAAAATCTTTTCATCAATACCTTTAATTTTAATATCCATTTGAATAGCAGTAATGCCGTTTTTTGTTCCCGCAACTTTAAAGTCCATATCGCCGTAAAAGTCTTCAAGGCCTTGAATATCAGTCATAACAACAACTTTTCCAGATTCTTCGTCTTTTATAAGACCCATTGCAACACCCGCAACAGGTGCTTTAATAGGAACACCTGCGTCCATAAGTGAAAGTGTGCTTGCACAAACACTCGCCATTGAAGAAGAACCATTTGAAGACAAAACTTCGCTAACAAGCCTTAAAGCATAAGGAAACTCTTCCTCTGACGGAATAACAGGCAAAAGTGCGCGCTCAGCTAGTGCACCATGACCTATTTCACGACGACCCGGAGCCCTAAGATTTCTTGCTTCACCTGTTGCATATGGAGGCATATTGTATTGGTGAATATATCTTTTATATGCGTCTTCTTCGTCGTCAAGACCCTCTAATTTTTGAGCTTCTGCAATTGTTGCCAAGGTCAAGCAGTTAAGAACTTGGGTTTCACCACGAGTAAACACACCTGTTCCGTGAACTCTTGGAAGCACACCAACTTCGCACCAAATAGGACGAATTTCTTTGGTTTTTCTTCCGTCAGGACGAATTCCGCTTGAAATAATGTTTTTGCGAACGATTTCTTTTTGCATTTTATATAAAAGCTCGTCAATTTCTTGTTCTCTGTCTTCATATTTTGAAGCAAAATGCTCTCTGCAACCATCAAGAACCGCGTTTATTCTTTCACTAAGAGCAACTTTGTCTGCAAGTGGAGCCATTGCCTTGGTAAGATCTGCGGTAACATAATCGCGAATATCTTTTTCAAGGTCATCACCGATGTGGAATAATTCAACTTCTCTTTTTGGCTTTCCAACTTCTTTTGCTATATCTTCAACAAAAGCAACGATTTCTTTAATATATTTATGCGCAAACAAAATACCATCACGCATAACCTCTTTTGTAACTTCATTAGCACCTGCTTCAACCATCATGATTGCATCTTTTGTGCCTGCAACGGTTGCGTGCATCAAACTTTTTTCACATTCTTCTGCTGTTGGATTGATAACATATTTTCCGTCAATATATCCAACAACGACTGAACCGGTAGGTCCGGCAAAAGGAATATCAGAAACAGAAAGTGCCACAGATGAGCCAATCATTGCCAAAATTTCTGGCGGATAATCAGGGTCAACCGAAAGCGCGGTTGCAACAACGGCAACATCATAATAAAATCCCTTTGGAAAAAGCGGTCTTATTGGTCTGTCAATAAGCCTTGAAAACAAAATAGCTTGATCACTTGCTCTGCCTTCTCTCTTTTTAAATCCGCCTGGGAACTTTCCGATAGAGTACATTTTTTCTTCAAAATCCACACAAAGTGGGAAAAATGTTGCACCCTCTCTTGGTTTTTCACTCATGGTAACGTTTACCATAACAACTGTGTCACCGCATTTAACCTGACATGTTCCATTTGCTTGACCGCAATATTTGCCGGCTTTTACAAAAATATCTTTTCCTGCAAGTGATAACTTAAACTCTCTTTCTTCTCCAAACATAAAATAATCTCCTTTCTGTCTTAATTTGTTCTAGAAAAAAAGCGGAATGGGAAAAAATCCCACCCCCTTTATTTTCTAATACCTAATTTTTCAATCAAAGCTCTATATCCTTCGATATCTTCTTTTTTCAAATATTCGAGCAAACCTCTTCTTCTACCAACAAGTTGCATAAGACCTCTTCTTGAATGGAAATCTTGCTTGTTTGATTTAAGATATTCGGTCAAGTTCTTAATACGCTCAGTAAGTATTGCAATTTGAACATATGGTGAACCTGTGTCATTTTCTGACCTAGCGAATTCTTTGATAATTTCTTGCTTTCTTGCTTTGTCCATCTTTTTCCTCCATAAAATATTTGCCAATTTTCGAGCACTCTAAACCGGAAAAAGGAGTTTAGCTCTCTCAAACGGTACTCGCCAATTATATACCTTTATTTTTAATTTGTAAAGTGATTTTACAAAATTTGTCAAATTTCAACTTATTTGGTTAAAATTTTGTATTATTCATAAACTCTTACAACGTCGTTAACGCCTTTAATGCTCTTGATTTTTTTAATAAAGCCATTTAGCTCGTTCTCTCCCGAAACTTCAACGCTTATATCAAATTCACATTCTTTTTCATTGGCCTTTCTTACAATGGTTTTAGTTAAGTTATATTTAAGTTTTGAAATTTGCCCCAAAAGCTTTGCGGCAATACCCACTTCGTCGTCAGCAACAATCTTTACATTAACACTGAATTTTTGGCTGAGTTTTGGCTTAAAATGAGCCTTGACTATTTGAGACGAAGGCACATTTTTTATGTTTTTGCAGCTTTCTGTATGAATTGCAACGCCGTTTTTGTAAACCACTCCCACAATTTTGTCATAAGGAATAGCCGAACAGCACTTTGCAAAACTTATGCTAGAAAATTTAATAGGGTCGTCAATTATTACAGGTGCGGTTTTTTCACACTTTTCTTGCTCTAACTTTATTGAAGCAAACTTAACTATTTGAGCAACCGTTACCGAACCATAGCCGATGCTAGAAAGCATTTCTTCTTGCGAAGAAAAATTAAATTCTTGTTTTATATCGTCATAACTGTTTAAAATATCTTCATAGGTTAAATTTTGCTTAACAAGCTCGCTAGTCAAAATTTCTCTTCCAAGTTCAATATTTTTTTGAGTATGATGGTTTTTAAAATATGCCAAAATATTGTTTCGGGCATTAGAGGTTTTAACAACAGACAGCCAATTTCTGCTTGGAGCTTTTTTTGTTTCGCTTACCAAAACTTCAACCACATCTCCCGCAGAAAGTTCTGTTCCGAGCGAGGCTCTTCTGCCGTTTACAAGCGAACTTACGGCATTATTGCCGATTTTGCTGCTGACAGCATAGGCAAAATCTATTACAGTTGGCTTATTAACATTTAAGCAAATTGGCTTAAATTTTGGGGTAAAAACCCAAGTTGTGCTGGCATCAAGATCGGTTTTTATGGCGTCAATAAACTCTTTTGTGCCCGAAAGATTGCTATTGTCATTTAAAATTATATCTTTTAAATTGTTAAACTTTTCAATGCTTTCACTAAACATAACATCAGAGTCTTTGTCGCTCCAAAGCGAAGAAATTCCATATTCGCAAATCTCGTCCATTTCTTTGGTTCTTATCATAACCTGAAAATTTACATTCTCATTAGGAGCAACCATAATAGAATGAATAGACTTATAACCGTTAGCCTTTGGAACTGCAATATAATCTTTTATTTGCCCCGGAAGCGGACTGAAATGTTTGTGCAAATAACCCATTGCCAAATAGCAATCCATTTCGGTTGGAACAATAACCTTAAAAAAGTAGATTCCTCTGATTTTTGCAATACCTTGGCTGTTATTCTTTTTAAAAATAGAATAAATATGCTCGGGCCAACCCGTAACATCAGCCTTGATTTCAACGGAATTTAAAATTTCCTCTATTTGATTTTTAATTTTGTCATAATCTTCTTGTTTTGAAAGGAACTTTTTTTCATATTGTTTTTTTAAATTTTCATAATCGTCGGGGCTTAAACACTTAAACACAAGATTTTGAAGCTCTGACCTTATTTTTCTGATTCCTATACGCTCTGCAATCGGAATAAATATTTCTTTTGTTTCCTTAGCCTTTCTTATTTGCCTTTCTCTGCCGATAAATCCAATAGTTCGCATATTATGAAGTCTGTCTGCAAGTTTGATAAATATTACCCTAATATCATTGCCCATGGCAATTAAAAGGCGTTTCATGCTCTCTTGTTCCGTTAGCTTTTTATCCTTAAACGATACCGCCGAAATTTTGGTAACACCGTCAACAAGGTTTGCAACAGTTTCTCCGAAAAGCTTTGTTATATCGTCAAGAGTAATTTCAGTATCTTCAACCAAATCGTGCAAAATGCCCGCAATAATTGTTGCATAGTCCATATTGTTTTCCATCAAAATCTTTGCAACGCTCATTGGGTGAATAATATAAGGCTCTCCGCTTTCTCTTTTAATGTTTTTATGAGCTTTTGAAGCAAACTGATAAGCCTCAATAATTTTGTTTGAGGTTTTTGGATAATTTTTTGTTATAAGTTCTAAAAACTCTTTTTCAAACTCTTTGAACTCTTTTTCAGATTTTAAATTTTTTGACATTATTTCACCTCTTTATAAATTAAAGAACTTGTTAGCTCCATTTTTTTTGCGGGAAGAATTTTTATTGAATTTAACACTGTGTCGAATTCCAAAAAATTAAGTTCCATAAATACAAGCATACAAAACAAAATCTGACTTGCGGAAATATCGCCGGATTTGAGTGCAAGTTTTGAAGCAAGGTCTAACTCGTCATTAGCCTTTAATTCCGCAAAGTTTTTGATTAAGTTATAAACTCTAACAAAAACCTCTCTGTCTGATTTTAGCTCAAATTTTGGAATAGAAATTTTGCTTGGTTCAAAAACCGTTGCACTTTGAGAAAAGTACAGATGCTCATTTTCAAAATGCTTATGCAAAAATATTATGTTTTTATAATTATTAACTTGCTTTAAATTATTTAGTCCAAGCGGAGAAATCAAAACCGTGTTTTGCCCATTTGAAAATGGTTTTGACGAATAATATTTTTGCAAATCAAGCTCACTAATAAAGTTTGCATCACTGCTGTTTGACACCACAACAATAGTTCCGAAATCACTTTCAGAAAGTTTTTCTTTTATAACTTTTTCAATATCGTCGCAAAGTTTGTAATTATCTTTGTTGTTAAAATCAAATATCGAATAATATTTGTTAAAAATCGCAGACTTAAAATCCTGTTCTTCAAGCCCGCAAATATTGATATTTTCAAGGTTTATGCCATGCAAAATAACATTGGTTTTTTCTTGTCCCTGATAATAATTTTTTGCAAGTTCCACCCTTAAAAGCTTCTCACTTTCCGACCTCAAAATATCTGAAATCAAATAAGAATTAAACGAAGTAATTTGATTGTTTTTAGCTGTAAAACATCTGTAATGTTTAAAGGCTTTTTCGCTTATTTGAACTACATTCATAGCCTTTTGCTTAATTGCAAAAATCGGTTTTTCGTTATCACAGCCAAAGGGTTCAAGCAAGTCTAATTGAGATATAAAACCATTGGAAAAATCCTCTTCTTCAAGCATAATATCATATTGTTTTTCGTCAATCAAAAAGTCTTTAAAAGAAGATATTTCCAAAATTTTTTCGTTAAAAATTTGCTTAAATTTTTCAAAATTTTCGGGCAAAATCTCAACACCCACAGCCATTTTATGCCCTCCGAAATTTTCAAGCATATCTTGCATATTTGAAATGATTTTGTGAATATCAATCTTGTCAATGCTTCTTCCGCTTCCCTTTAAAGTTCCGCTTTCGGTTTCGGTAAAAATTATTGTTGGCTTGTTATATTCGTGGCAAATTTTTGATGCCAAAATGCCTATAATTCCCTCATGAAAACTGCCTTTAACAAGAATAGACGGCTCGGCTTGGTCGTATTTTTCCATTGCCTTATCAATAATTTTGTTGCCTTTGTCAATAAATCCCAACCTCAAAGAATTATCGCCATCTATCTCCAAATATTTTTGCTCCAAAATTTTCGGGTCGGTTTCTACCAAAAAATCAACCACCTTAAAAGCATTATCCATGCGCCCGCAAGCATTTAATCTTGGAACAATTTTAAAACTTATATCATAAGAAGACAAAGTTTTCAGTTCCAATTTATCCATTAAAAATTTAATGCTTTTTAAACAGTTTCCGCTATTGATTTTGTTAATTCCAAGCTTGGCAATAACCCTGTTTTCGTTAACAAGAGGCACAATATCGCCCACTGTTGCAATTGCACAAATATCAAGATATTTTAAGGCTTCTTGCCTTCCCGCAAGCCCCTCAACAAGTTTTAGGGCAACACCAGCCCCGCAAAGTCCGTCAAAACCATAATCTTCCACGCAAAGTTTTGGGTCAACAACCAAACAGTCGGGAATTTCACTAAGTGGCAAATGATGGTCGGTAATTATAACATCAACACCCTCTTGCTTCAAAATTTCAACTTCTTCAACCGCCGTAATTCCAAGGTCAACCGTAACAAGCAAATCCGGACTATAACAACTTTGAATTTCTTCAATGGCGTCAATAGAAATTCCATAGCCATTTTCAAATCTGTTAGGAATAAACACATCAACATTTGCATTAACGGATTTTAAATACAAAAAAAGAATGGTGGAAGCACAAATCCCGTCGCAATCATAATCACCATAAACCAAAATATGCTTATTTTGACTGATTGCTTCTTTGATTTTTTTTACAGCTTCGGGTAAATCTTTAAGTTTATTCGGATTATGCAAATCATTTTCCGACGGGTTTAAAAAAGCCTCCAAATCAAAAGGCTTGCCCTCAAATTTTTTTTGTAAAAATTCTATCAATCTATTATCTGTAAGTTTCATAAAATATTCCAATATAATAATTTGATTTTAACACATCTAAAACCAAAATGCAAATATATATTTTGCAAAGAAAAAAGAGAGCAAAAATACTCTCTTAATTTTATTATTTTGATGCCTTTTCAAGTTTTTTTGCCGGCTTTGTTTTTGGCTTGTCATCATCAGATTTTGACGAAGATTTTTTAACCTTCTTCTTGATTTCTTTGTTTATTTCGTCATTTCTGCTAAGCACTGCCCTTTGTCTTAGATCACGAATTTCAAGCAAACTTGCATTTACAGCAGGTCCGATAATAAGAGCTGTGTATGCCGAAACAATAAGTGCTATCAAAATATTTACCGCAACAAGTTTTACGCTTGAAACAGGAACAAACAAAAGCATTAAAATCAAAATCGCCATAGCTGCAACAATAAACAAATAAGGCTTAACTACTTGTGTTTCAGAATAAATCATTCTTTCTGAAACCGACATTTTTTCCGCAAGGTGAAGTTTTGTTTCCTCTCTGTACTTTTCAAAAATATGTATAAGCACGGCACTCATAAGCACAGTTAATACCAAAGCCACCGAAAGCGACATAAGACCAAGCTCAACCCTTGTTAAAATCAAAAGTGAAAGATATAAAATTATGTTGTGCAAAAATGCTATAACAAACGCAATTCCCGCAAAAACCTCATATCTTATCCAAGCAAACACGAACAGTGCCACTGCAATAATCGCAATTGCTATTCCCACAAAAAGCACACTCTTTGCCTCAACCGAATTTGTTACAGGCAAAATTTCCGAAATATTTGCTTTATCTATATTTAATGTAGAAGCAATATCATTGATAATTGCATTTTTTGTTTCTTCGGAAATATCCGTTCCCGCAATATTAACAACCAAACAATATCTTGTAAAATCGCCCGGATTTTCACCCGCAACAGCTTTGTCTTCAACAAACGCAGAGTCTACATATTTGCCATGCTTGTTAACAATAGACTTAATTTGACTTACATATTCCGACGAATTTGAGTTTTGAGTCATTATAATTTCAAATTGGCTTCCGCCCGCAAGGCTTGTTCCAAGTCTCATTCCGCAAAATGCAAGCACAAATATAGATGCCACTATTATCACGCAAGAAATTATCATAGAAATAAGCAATGGATATTTATTAATTTTTTTCATCTAAGGTTGCCTCCTCTTCTGAAATTTCAATTGCTTTGTTATCAACCTCTTCAAAAATGTTGCTACGCTTTTTAAGCATAAACAACTTTCTTCCAAAGCCGTCAAAAGAAATGCAAATTTTTATTAACAGCGGAACGAACAAAAGATTTGTAAAGATGCTTAAAAATGAGCAAATAGCAAATATAATTGAAAAACTTGTAAGCTCACCGAATGAGAATGCAAAAAGTGCAATAGAAGCAACAAATATCAAAATATTTTGAATAAGTGTGCTTGGAAGCAATTTTTTGTAAGCTGTTTGAAGAGCGGCAGAAAGTGATTTTCCTTGATTATATTCAAACTTAACACGACTTACAAACATATAAGCAAACATATAAATTATCGACAACCCCAAAATTATTGCGGCAAAGCCCGAAAGCCCGATCTCTATCGAAGGAATCAAGCACATAAGAATTGAAAACAAGCAAGCGTTATAAATTAATGTAAAGAACATCAAAACGCTATAAAGTCCAAACTTTGCGGCAAATAATGCAATACCAAGAACAATAACAACAACTGTTGCTACAATTGCAATAACAAAAGCAGTGCTAGACGAAAATGATGCAAGCTCCGGAGAACTTGAAAATTTTCCATTAGAAAGGCTTGCTGCCATTGTGTTGATAATTGCGGTGCTTCCATCAATTTCAACAGCTGTGCAACCGAGTTTTATTCTTTGTTCCAAAGAAATAATGTTATCATAATCGCTGTCTGAAAGTGTGAAAGAGGTGTAGTCCGTTACATTTGAAGCGGAAATTGATTGAGAATATTCTCCAAGAACCAAATAAACCGTTCCACTTGCGGCTTTGATTAAATTTTTGTAAGCCTCTTGACCCTTTTCATTAAAGATAACCGAAATATATTTTGTTGCATTGTTGGTAAAAACTTTTATTTCTTTTACACAAGTAGCACCGTCAACCACAACAGTCTTTTCGTCTACATTTTGTGAAGAACGCAAAGAAAACGCCCCACTTCCCACATTTGAAAGTTCTGAATAGGCATTAGAAAAAGTTTTGCTTCCGCGAGGATAACTTACCTCAACTCTTATTTTTGAATTTCCAACGGCATAAACATTAACATTTTTGTAACCGTCTTCTTCAAAAACTTCTTTTATCTTTTTCATAGAACTGATTATGTCTGACAATGTTGGGTCTTCTGTTTTGATTTGGTACTCGCCATACATTCCGCCCGCAATATCAGAAGAAATGTTTATTGAACCATAAAAAGACACGAAGGTGTTTGCACCCGCGGTCATTGGAACAAAACTAAACAGCACACCGACAACCATAATCACACAAAGTATTACTGCAAAAACAATAGCTGTGCTCTTTTTTAATTTTTTCATTAAAATTACCTCATATAATAGTCGCAATTATTATACTCTAATTATTCCAATAAGGTCAATCTATTATAAAAAAATTTTTAATAAATTTTTGGTAATTTAACTGATTTTTTGACTAAAATGAAAAATCTCCGCCTTTTTTAGCGAAGATTTTACAATTTTGAACAATTGCTAAGCAACTTGCTTTCTGTTTACTTTGATAATTCCGACAATTCCGCCACAAGCTATTGCAGACAATAAATCAAGAAGTCCCGATAGTCCAACAGAAAAAGAACCTGCAAGCAGTGAGAATATGAGGAATGCCACAACAATATAAATTGCACCAAAGCTAACCCCTTTAACCAAGCCCTTGCTGTTTCCTTTTACCGCAACTAGAGAGCCAAGAACAACACTGAGTGCTTTTATTATCATGGTAACGGGAGTAATTACGCTATCGGGAAGCGAAAATCCTTTTAATATAAAAGCAAACAGAACCACCAGCCCCAAACTTACAATGATTGCAATGACAATTCCCTTAACAAAATCAAAGAAAACATTGTCATTTGATAATTTTTCGGATTTTGAATGTGAAAACATAATTTCTACCTCTAATAAAGTTTACTATCAAAGGCTTTTATATATTACTTATTTTGAAAAAAAGAAAAAAGCGAACTTTGTCGCTTTTTTGCTTTATTATTCAACTTATTTTTTTGCTGACTTTTTGGTTGTTTTTTTAACAGCTGATTTTGCCCTTGGCTTTTTCTCTGTTTCAGTTGTTTCAACTGATTCAGCTGTTTCGGTAGTTACTGTTTTTTTGCTGTCAGCTTTTGCTTTTTTTGTTTCTTTTGCAGGTTCATTTTCAGGTGCTACGTCAGACACATCACTTGAATTTTCTTGAACTGCATCGGTTTTTTCTTCTTTTTTCTCTTCTTTTGCTTCTTCAACTCTTGTTGATTTTAACACACAGTTAATAAAGTTCATATCAAACTCT
Organism: uncultured Eubacteriales bacterium; assembly: GCA_948787875.1. GTDB lineage: Bacteria > Bacillota > Clostridia > Christensenellales > UBA1242 > RGIG1681. The sequence goes on along the minus strand of CAQFKO010000008.1, from coordinate 21,535 downwards.
GTGTAAGATTTTTCAGACTTAGAACCTGTTTCAAGAGTAACAGTTGTGATTTCACCTTTGTTGGTTATTCTTACAACTCTTCCAATAACACCGCCTGCTGTTCTTACAGTGTCACCAACTCTGATTCCGTTAATCATTTCTTGATATTGTTTGTTTCTTCTTTTTTGAGTGAGTGTTGGGAAAATCAGCATAAACAATAGTGCAACAATCAAAACAACCCAAATAATAATGTTTCCTACCCCGCCTGTTCCCGCTGCATCTGCACAAATTAAATTAATCATTTTATATCTCCTTATTTTCAATATACTAAGTTTAGCAAATAAAATATATTTATGCAACAAAATTACTACCAATTTATATTTGATTGAGCAGTATTTTGTTGTTTTTTGAAATTTTTACAGTTTATTTTATTTGTAACCTGTTTTTTTAAGATATTCTTCTCTAAATTCAAGCAATCTGTCTTCACGAATGGCTTGTTTTATTTGTTCCATCAAGTTTGTCAAATATCTGATATTGTGAATAGACAAAAGCTGTGCTCCCAAAATTTCGTCCACATTAAACAAATGCCTTAAATAACTTTTTGTAAAGTTTTTACAAGCATAGCAATCACACTCAGGGTCTAAGGTTGAAAAATCTTCCTTATATTTTCCATTTTTTACAACAACTTTGCCAAGGCTGGTTAAAGCTGTTCCGTTTCTAGCATTACGAGTAGGAAGCACGCAGTCAAACATATCTATTCCGCGAATAACGCCCTCTATCAAACAATCGGGTGAACCGACACCCATAAGATATCTTACTTTATCTTCGGGATAGTTTGGTGCAAGAGCGTCCATAATTTCATACATTTCTTCTTTTGGTTCGCCCACCGAAAGTCCACCGATAGAAAACCCGACGGTCGCTTTTTTCTTAACATTTTCAAGAGCTTTAAGTCTTAAATCCTTAAAAAAGTTGCCTTGAACTATTGGAAAAAGTAGTTGTTTTTCATTTTTATGAAAAGCAATACATCTGTCCAGCCACTTTTCCGTTCTGCTGAGTGCTGCCTCGGCATAACTTCTTTTAACGCCGTAATTTGAACATTCATCAAAAGCCATGATAATATCTGCACCAAGTTTGTTTTGAATATCAATTGACTTTTCGGGCGTAAAGAAATGGCTTGAACCGTCTAAATGTGACTTAAACTCTACTCCTTCGTCGGTAATTTTGTTTAAATCAGACAGCGAAAAAACTTGAAATCCGCCCGAATCCGTTAAAATTGGGTGATTCCAATTCATAAACTTATGAAGCCCGCCTGCCTTTGCAACAAGTTCTGCACTTGGACGAAGGTAACAATGATAGGTGTTTGCAAGAATTATTTGAGCATGAACCTCTTCAAGTTCTCTTGGCTCAACTGCCTTAACCGTTGCCCTTGTTCCAACGGGCATAAATACAGGAGTTTCTATATCCCCATGCGGAGTGTGAAGCACTCCTATTCTGCCATAAGTGTTTGAAGATTTTTGTTTTTCTTCAAACGAAAAATATTTATTTTCCATAACTAACCTTTTTTGTAATTTATTTTAAAAGAAGAAACAGCAATCGCCGAAACTGAAAAATCTGTACTTTTTTTCTACCGCAGTATTATAAAGTTCCAAGGTTTTTTCTGTTCCCACAAAAGCCGAAATAAGCATAATCAAGGTGCTTTCGGGCAAGTGAAAATTTGTTATTATTGCATCTGTAAATTTAAACTTTTTGCCCGGATAAATAAAGATATCTGTTTCTTTGTTTACCGCCTGAATATGCCCCGTTTTGTCTGCCGCAGCTTCTAGCGCTCTGACAGAGGTTGTGCCCACCGCAATAATGCGCTTTCCTTGATTTTTTGCGGCATTAAGGCGCTCTGCAACACTGTCGCTTATTACTATTTTTTCACTATGCATTTTGTGGTCTAGCGCATTTTCGTGAGTAACGGGTCTGAAAGTTCCTAGTCCAACTTCCAGCGTTATCTCTTCTATTTGAACGCCTTTGTTTTTGATTTTTTGCAAAAGTTCTTCCGTAAAATGAAGTCCCGCAGTCGGAGCGGCACTAGAACCTTTTATTTTTGAGTAAATAGTTTGATATTCCTCATCGTCTTCAAGTTGTTTGTGAATATATGGAGGAAGCGGAATATTTCCGATTTTATCAAGCTCTTCTTCAAGAGTTCCGCTTTGCACATAAAACTTGACAATTCTTCCTCCGATTTCCTCTTGATTTTCAACAACTTCGCAATAAAGATTGTCCGAAAATATAAGTTTTGTTCCCACTTTTGCTTTTTTTGCGGGTCTCATTAAAACCTCATATTCATTGAGGTTTATTCTTTTTAGCAAAAAAACTTCTATTTTTGCACCCGTAACTTTGCTTGCAAACAACCTTGCGGGAATTACTCTTGTGTTATTAATAACAAGCACATCATTATCAGTTAAATAATCTGTTAAATCTTTAAAAATTTTATGTTCTGTTTTATTATTGCTTTTGTCATAAACAAGCATTCTTGCACTGTCACGAGGATTGGCCGGTGATTGCGCAATTAGTTGTTCAGGCAAATCATAATAAAAATCTTTTGTCTTTAAAACTTCCATAACAAATCCTTAATTAATGTAGTCCGAAAAGTTATAACCCAAATGCTTAAAAGCAGGCTCTAATGCAACCCTTCCCCTCGGAGTTCTTGAAATAAAGCCTATTTGCATTAAATATGGTTCATAAACATCTTCAATAGTATCAGGCTCTTCGCCTGTTATAGCACCCAAAGTGTCCAGCCCCACAGGCTTGCCCTTAAAGGTTTCTATCATAACTTTAAGCATTTTGCGGTCTGTTGCATCTAGCCCGATTTCGTCAATATCCATTTTGCTTAAAGCGTGGTTGGTTATATCGGTGCTGATAGTTCCGTCAGAATAAACATCGGCAAAATCCCTTACCCTTTTAAGCAAGCGATTTGCTATTCTTGGAGTTCCCCTGCACCTTGAAGCAATAAGTGCTGATGACTGATTGTCTATTTTTGCACCGAGAATTTTTGCGGAACGGTTTACAATTTCTTGAAGTTCGTCAATCGAATATAGTTCAAGTCTGCAAATTACACCGAATCTGTCGCGAAGAGGCCCTGTTATCATGCCCGCCTTTGTTGTTGCACCCACAAGAGTAAAATTCGGAAGCGAAATTCGCATTGACCTTGCAGACGGTCCTTTTCCTATCATAAAATCAAGGGCATGGTCTTCCATTGCGGGATACAAAATTTCTTCCACACTATGATTAAGTCTGTGAATTTCGTCAATAAAAAGCACATCATTTTCACCGAGATTGGTTAAAAGCGACGCTAAATCACTTGGTTTTTCTATGGCAGGACCGGAGGTTTGCTTAAAATTGGAGCCGAGTTCATTTGCAATTATTGCCGAAAGTGTGGTTTTTCCAAGTCCCGGAGGGCCATATAAAAGAACATGGTCTAGTGCCTCATTTCGTTTTTTTGCGGCGGCAATATAAACCATTAAATTTTCTTTTACTTTTTTTTGCCCAACATATTCGTCCATTGACTTTGGACGCAAAATATTTTCTATAACCTCATCATTTTCTATTTTTGCAGAAGAAACAAAGCGTTCGTCGTCGTCAGACTGCATTGAACTAGAAATAAATTTGTTATAATATTCGTTATCGAATTCGTCCATAACTATCCTTTATTTTAAATTTTTAAAACAGCTTACAACCAATTGTTCGCTTGTCATGCCGTCAACATAATTATTTTTAACAATTTCAGAAGCAGAGGCTTTTGAAAGCCCTGTTGAAACCAAAACCTCAATGGCTTCTTGCATTTCCTTTTTAAGAGGCACACTATTTGCCTTTGAGGAATTATCACCCGAAAGAATGGTTTCTAACGAACCTTCGCCCCCAAACTTTCCGTTTAGTTCAAGCACAATTCTTTCTGCGGTTTTTTTGCCAAGTCCTTTTATTGCCGACAAAGTTTTTATATCGGAGCCACTTATTGCTTTTACAAGGTCGTCAAGCGGAATTCCCGATAAAACGGTTATAGCCATCTTTGGCCCCACTCCCGAAACCGAAAGCAAGTTGTTAAACAAAAGTTTTTCTTTTCTTCCGCTAAAACCATACAAACACATCGCATCTTCTTTTACCTGCAAATAAGTTAAAATTGTTTGAGGCTCGGCACTTGCACAAAGAGAATAAGTGGTAAAAGTTGAACAAACAACTTCAAAAGCCATTGCTCCCGTGTTGACAACAACCGTGTTTTCATCTATTAACGAAACTTTGCCATAGAGTGAATATATCATTACTTTTTATTTCCTTTTTTTAATAAAGATTTGTTATCGGATTTTTTTAAATTGTTATTTGTAAAAATCTGAACATCTGAGTTTAGCAGTTTGGTATTTGTTTGAGCAAGGCAAAGTGCCACTGCCAAAGCATCGGCTGCGTCGTCAGGCTTTGGAACACTTTTTAATTTAAGTAATGTTTTTGTCATAAACTGAACTTGCTTTTTGTCTGCCGCACCCGTGCCTGTTATTGCCAACTTGATTTGAACGGGAGTAAACTCAAACACTTTTGAAACATTTTGAATTGCCGTGCAAAGAATAACACCTCTTGCCTCTGCAACCGCAATTCCCGTGGTTATGTTTTGACTGAAAAACAATTCTTCAACAGCAACGGCGTCGGGCTTAAACTTTGACATCAAAGCCTTCATTCCGTCTTGAATCATTGCAAGTCGAACGGGAAAATCCTCTTCTTTTGGAGTGTTAATCGCTCCATAATCAATAACCGAGCAGTTGCCTCTTTCGTCTTTGTGGATAACGCCGTAACCGACTATCGCATAACCGGGGTCAATTCCTAAAATTATCATACTTATAATTTAAACAAAATCATGCTCAAAGTCAATAAAAATAAGGGGGATTGCTCCCCCTCCTTAAACTACCCCTCTTTGTTACACTTTCAGTATAACATTTTTTTTGAAAAAAGTCACAGACCCCTGACACAAAAATTAATTATTTTTTTCATTATCAAACAAGCTGTCAATATAACCCGATGCCTTTATTTGATTAAGTTCTTCCAAGGTCAAAAATTTTTTGAACGTTTTTTGTTGCTCTTTTGTTATAAATCCAATATCGTTTCCAAACTCTCTGCCAACCAAATAATCAATTGAAACATTAAAGTAATTGGCTAGTTTTGTTAAATTTTCAATGCTTGGCTCGGTATCGCCGTTTTCCCAACCAAAATAAGTTCCATAATTAACGCTTAATTCGTTTGAAACCTGTCTTTGCGATTTTTTTGATTGCTCTCTTAATTTTCTTAAATTATTTACCATTTTTCACCTAATAATATCTTACATCGACATATAAAAAATTACTATTATATTAATTATTTTTCAATTTTATTAGTATTTTACTAATTTTTAATTTGACTTATTAGTATTTTTATAATATTATATGTTTAAAATTAGAATTTTACTAATAATTTTAGTGAGGAAAATATGAATAAGAACGATTTAAAAAAATATTTATTTAAGTTAATTTTG
>CAQFKO010000008.1:0-16007 GCA_948787875.1 uncultured Eubacteriales bacterium | reverse complement strand
AGAAAAAAGACAAAGAAAGGCATAAAGCGTTTTATGACATTATTAAAAGTGAAACAGATTTTAAGCAAGAAATTAGTATTGAAATTTATAGACAATACATTAATTTGAATGACAAAACAAACCATTGCAACCGTTTAACCAAAGAAGCACTTTTAAGGTTTTCTATAAGTTTTGTTGTGGATTTATTTTTGAATATCAGCTGATTTGAATTTTGAATTATTATTTTAATTTAACCTCTCAGTCACCAGAGGTGACAGCTCTCCTCTTAGGAGAGCCTTAGTGGTGTAAATATTTTAGTGAGTAACAAGTGTAAATATTTTAGTGAATAGCAAGTGTATATATTTTAATCAATAGTGGCTATAAATATTTCGGTGAATAACAAGTTTATATATTTTAATCAATAGTGGCTGTAAATATTTTGGTCAATTTTTTATATTTAAATTTATATTTTAAATTTTCTTATTTGCAATATATTGAATTTGGTTTGATATTTTGTTAAAAATAAAAAGCCCAAGCAAAAATCAGTTACACTAATTTGTTTGGGATTTTATTTATTTTTTGATTTAAGTTTTAAAGTTATTCGTCAAGTGCACTAAGGTCTGCATTTGTATAAACATTTTGAACATCATCAAGGTCTTCTAAGCTTAAAATTAATTTGCTTACTGATGTTGCAGCTTCTTTGTTTAGTTTGATTTCGTTTTGTGGCAAGTATTCAACCTCGCTTGAAACAACCTCATAACCCTGCTCTTCAAAAGCCTTTGCTACGGCATGAAGAGTTTCTGGTTTTGTTAAAATTTCAAAACAATCTTCACTTGTTACAACATCTTCTGCTCCGCTGTCTAACGCGGTCATCATAACAGAATCTTCCATTGCCGAATCCGTCTTTTTTACAACAACAATGCCCTTGTAATCAAACATATATGTTACGCTTCCGCTGGTTCCAAGGCTTCCGTTAAACTTGTCAAACAAGTGCCTTACATCTGCTGCGGTTCTGTTTCTGTTGTCGGTTAAACACTCAACAATAAAAGCAACGCCGTGTGAGCCATAGCCTTCATAAGTGATTGGGTCATAATTGCCACCCTCTTCTCCGCCAGATGCTTTTTTAATTGAACGCTGAATATTGTCATTTGGCATATTGTTTTGCTTTGCTTTTTGAATAACATCATATAGCTTGCTGTTGATGTTTGGGTCTGGTCCACCAAGCTTAACCGCAACCGCAATTTCACGACCTATTTTTGTGAAAATTTTTCCTCTGGCTGCGTCCGCCTTTCCTTTTGTTGCTTGAATATTATGCCATTTTGAATGTCCGCTCATAAAATCCTCCTATAAATAATTTTATAATAAATTGTCATATTTTTACCGAATTTGGCAGTTTTTTTGATTAAAATAAATGATTTTTGCAATTTTTTGTTAAATTATATACTGTTTCCCATAAGAGTGTACATAAGTACACTTGCCGACACTGCGGCGTTTAAACTTTCCATTTGACTTTTCATTGGCAAGGAAACAAGAGTTCCGTTTGCCTTAAAATTTTCACTGACGCCTTGACCTTCATTACCTATAACAAGAGCTATATTTTTGATTGAATTATTATGCTTGAAAATGTTTTCTCCGCACATATCAGCAACAAGCATTTCTATATTTTTTGCCCTGCAATAATCAATGATTTCTGCCTCACTCATTCTGAAAATATCGGTATAAAAGATTCCGCCACTGCTGCTTCTTACCACCTTTGGTGAAAAAGGGTCCGCAGTGTCTATTAAAACTATTGACGAAAAACCCGTGGCTGATGCGGTTCTGATAATTGTTCCGAGATTTCCGGGGTCTTGAATTCTGTCTAAAATTAAAATAGGCTGATTTGAAACAGGCTTAAACTCTGCCGTGGGTTGCATGATTACCTCTGCAATTATGCCCTGTGGCGTTACATTTTCGGATATTGAATCTATAACTTTTTTTGTTACAGGAACGATTTTTCCTTCACACTTTTTTATTATATAATCAAACTCTTCAAGCCTTGCACTGTCAACAAAAAGTTTGTCGACCTCGGCCGCTCCGCAGACTACTTCGTGAACAAGTTTTTCGCCGTCTACCAAAAACTTGCCATGAAATCGCCTTGCTTTTTTGTCATTCAAACTTCGTGCTTCTTTTACCGATGGATTGTCTAGGCTGGTGATGATTTCATTTATCATATTTACCTCTACAAAAAAACTTAATACCATTTTGGGTATTAAGTTTGAAAGTTATTTGCTGAGTGCTGTTTTTGCCTCTTCACAAACTTTTGCAAAAGCTGATTTATCAGAAACTGCAAGTTCTGACAAAACTTTTCTGTTAAGCTCAATGCCTGCTAATTTTAAGCCATGAATAAGATTGCTGTATGAAAGTCCATTAACTCTTGCCTCAGCGTTAATTCTTACATTCCAAAGTCTACGGAAATCTCTTTTTTTGTTACGTCTGCCAATGTATGCATAGTTTCCGCTTTTCATTACGGCTTGTCTTGCCACTCTGTAAAGTTTGCTCTTTGAACCATAGTAGCCTTTTGCATTCTTCATGATTTTTACGCGTTTTTTATGTGCGTTAACACTTCTTTTAATTCTCATAATTCTTCGTCCCCCTTATTAGCCTTGATTGCCCACAATAATTTTTACTGTTTTGATTTGCTTGCCTTCTACATAAGCTCCTTGACGAAGTTTTCTTTTTCTTCCGGTTTCTTTGCTAGAAAGTAAGTGGCGTTTGTTTTGATGTCCTCTTTTTACTTTGCCGCTTTTAAGGACAATAAATCTTTTTTTTGCGGCACTGCTATTTCTTTGTTTTGGCATAATTTTGTTCTCCTTTTAATTTTGGATTAGTATGGTTTATTTTTTTGCCTGTTTTGGGGCGAGTATCATTATTATATGTCTGCCCTCAACCTTGGCTGGTTTTTCGATAACCGCAATCTCTTCAAGACTTGCTGCAAAATTGTTTTCGGTTTCAACACCTCTTGCCGAATATGCTTGTTGTCTTCCGCTCATTCTGATTGAAACTTTTACTTTGTCACCGTTTAGCAAAAATTTTGTTGCGTGTTTTGCTTTTATATCAATATCGTGCTGTTCAATTGTCATTGATAACTGAACTTCTTTTAATGCAACAACTTTTTGATTTTTGCGCTGTTCTTTTTCACGCTTGGTTTTGTCAAACATATATTTGCCGTAATCCATGATTTTGCAAACAGGTGGCACCGAACTAGCCGAAATTTTAACAAGGTCTAAGCCCTCTTTTTCCGCAAGCTCATTTGCTTCGCGCGCGCTCATGATGCCAAGTTGTTCGCCATTTGCTCCGACTACTCTGACCTCTGCGTCACGAATGCTTGAATTGATTTGTGTTTCTTGTTTTGCTGCCATATTTCTCCTAAATATTTTATTTCACTAAAAAAGTGAGTGGCTTATAAAGACAAACCACTCACAAAATATCAAAATAAATAGCTTTTTGCTAAATAAATTTTATATATGTGACACAAACAAAATTTTCATTCGTTTGGTGGAAAGTGGTCTTTCTCTTCTATAAACAAAAGCATTATATACTATAAAATTTTTTTTGTCAAGAAAATTTATTAATCTTTTAAAAAAACAAATAATTTTAACCTCTCAGTCGGCAAAGCCGACAGCTCCCCTTACAGTGGAGCCACTCGGGGTAAAATATAAATAATATATAAAAATAATAAAATATATCTTTTTTATAATATCTATATAAATTGCTTTGCTTAATTTATATTCTTTTTTCGTAGATATCTTCTTTTATCATTCTTACAAATTCGTCAAATTCCAAATCTTTCAATTCTTCGCCATTTCTTTTTCTTACCGAAACTTTGTTTGAATTCATTTCATTTTCGCCAAGAATAAGCATATATGGAACTTTTTCAAGTTGAGCCAAACGAATTTTATAGCCGATTCGCTCGTCTGAATTATCGCACTCCACTCTTATTGCTCTGCTGTCTAGTTCGCCAGCAACCCTTTGTGCATAGTCGGCAGATTTTGCGGAAACCGAAATTACTTTTACTTGAACCGGAGCAAGCCAAGTTGGAAATGCACCTGCAAAGTGTTCAGTTATTATTCCGATAAATCTTTCAAAGGAGCCGAGTATTGCTCTGTGAATCATTATTGGTTGCTTTTTGCTTCCGTCGCTGTCAACAAAGCTCAGTTCAAATCTTTGAGGCAATTGGAAATCTAACTGAATTGTGCCCATTTGCCATTCTCTGCCCAAGCAATCTTGCATTTTTATATCTATCTTAGGACCATAGAATGCGCCGTCACCCTCATTTATTCTATAATTGCCCTCTCCGCAGATTTCATTCATAACTTCTTTGAGTTCTGCTTCTGCCTTGTTCCAAGTTGACAATTCGCCCATATAATCGCTTGGTCTGGTTGAAAGCGTAAGTTTATATGGCAAATTGAAAACTCCGTATATTTGGTTTGCGATTTTTAATATGCTTTTAATTTCGCTTCCGATTTGATTTTCTGTTATGTAGTTATGTGAATCGTCTTGACGGAACATTCTTACTCTGAACAAACCATTAAGTTGACCCGATTTTTCATTTCTGTGAATGACATCTACATCATTAAGCCTTAACGGCAAATCTTTGTAGCTTCTTGTTTTGCTTTGATAAATTTTTATTGAGTTTGGACAGTTCATTGGCTTTAAAGCTTGTTCGTTTCCGTCTGCATCAGTCAAAACAAACATATCTTCTTTGTAGTGGTCCCAATGTCCCGAAGTTTTCCACAAAACACTGCTGTTTAGTTGAGGTGCGGTAAACTCATAGTATCCGTTTTTGCGATGAAGCTCTCTCCAATAATTTATAAGTGTGTTTAAAAGAGTAAAGCCTTTTGGCAAAAAGTATGCCATTCCCGGAGCGGTTTCGTCAAAGAAAAACAGTTCAAGTTCTTTTCCGAGTTTTCTGTGGTCACGCTTCATTGCTTCTTCAAGATTTTTAAAATATTCGTCAAGTTCACTCTTTTTGTCAAACACAACGCCATATATTCTGGTGAGCATTTTGTTTTTGCTGTCGCCCTTTAAATATGCTCCGGCTATTTTTGTGAGTTTGAACGCCTTAACCATTCCCGTTGATTTAACATGAGGACCTCTGCATACCTCAACATAATCGCCCTGTGAATAGGTTGTGATTTTTTCGTCGTCAGGAAGACTTTCTATAATTTCCACCTTATAAGGCTCTTTTGAATCTTTCATAAGCTTTATGGCTTCTTTTTTTGAAACCTCTTTAAAAACTATATCAAAGTTTGCCTTAACGATTTTATTCATTTCGTCTTCAATAACCGACAAATCTTCATTGGTGATTGGAGTTTTAAAATCAAAGTCATAATAAAACCCGTCTTTTGTTGCCGGTCCAACCCAGCATTTTGCAGTCGGAAAAATTGTTTTTACCGCTTGCGCCAAAACATGAGCTGCCGAATGTCTTAAAATTTCTTGGTATTCAGGACTTTTGTTTGTGATAATTTCAAGCTTTCCATCACAGATTATTGGACGGTTTAAATCAATAAGTTCTCCGTTTAGCTGTCCGCATACTGCAACTCTTGCAAGCCCTTCGGAAATTGACTTTGCAACATCAAGCGTGCTTACGCCGTTTTCAAATTCTTTTACTTCGTCTCTAAGTTGTAATTTCATATTTTGCTCCTTTTTATATATAATTGTTAATTTGTCTTTTTTGCTATTAAAGAAAAAGCCCTTATGCAAAAAAGATTTTGTTTTTGCATAAGGACGACATTTGCCGTGGTTCCACCTTATTTTACTTTTGATATTTCAAAAGCCTCATTGATATTTAGTTGTTTAAAATGCAGGCGGTTTCGCTTGATTGCCGTGTTGAGGAAGCTTTCAGCCCATGACTTCCATCTCTTGTCAGCGTACAAAAAAGTTACTTGTTCTGCAAGTTCTTATATTATTTATTATACACCGGCATATATTTTTGTCAATATTTTTATCAAGATAAAATCAAAATTATTTTTTAATTAGTCAAATATATTTTGTCGTCAAAGATTTTGCTGAGCATATCCGCAACCTCGTCAGAGTCAAACTTTTCTTCCGCGTCTTGTTTTAAATTAATCTTTACGGGATTAAGCTTTATCATTTCAGTCATGAAAAGTGAAATTCCGCTGAAATTTCGTTTGAACCTTTTGCATTTTGAAAGGCTCGTTAATTTTATTTGCTTTTTGCTTAAAACTATATTGGTTTCCATAGAAAAGTTTTCGGACATTGCGGTTAAATATTTAAGCACTTCAAGCATTGACGACTTACTCTTTAAAATTTGGTTTTGATTTATTATATCCGCAGTGCGCTTCCACTTTGACCTTAATGGCATAAGTTTAAAAAAGTAAAAACTATCTACCAAGATTTCGCCTTTAAGCTCAATTTGATTTTTTATGTATTCTTTGTCTGCTTCTGCATCAAAAATCGAAATTGCTTTTAAAAAGGATTCAAAAATCACCTCATTATCATAAACAGCAATACTTTCTTTAAAATAATTAAACTTGTAGTCGTCTATTATCATAAAAATAATATGCTCTAATATTTTTGATTTGTAATATTCTTTTTTGCGTGACGGAACCGCCAAAGCAAAGCTGCTTCGACCGCTGTGATTTTGCATTGCCGCAATGCCACCGTCTTTTTTTATTTCTGATCCAAGTTTTTTGAAAAGGTCAGATATATAATCTTGCTTTTCAAATACAGTGCTTACCATAAGTTCAAACATCTATTTGCCTTTCCTCAAAAATAGTGTATGCTTGATTATTAAAAATTACTCATAGCTTGTAAAGTTAGACAAAAATTTTATATCCAATGGCTGTATCTGCCTTCAATTTCTGTCACAGATGCCGAAGTAAGCGCGCATAAATTACATTTTTCCCTTATAATTTCCACTTTTATCTTTCCGATCAAATTTATAAGTGAAGTTCTGTCGATTAGTTTTATATCATTTTCAAGTGCAAGAGTTTGTGCTTCTTTCGAAAAATAGTTGTTTGTTATTACCATTGCTTCTGTTGCGCCATAATGTTTTTTTGCCCCAAGCACTTCTTGAACCGCATGAGCACCGACTGTTTTTGAATATCTTTTTGCTTGAACGGCAATTTTTGTTTTATTTTTAACAGCTATAAGGTCTGCTCCAAAATCCGAAGAGGACTTGGTTAAAGAAACATCATAGCCCATTGCCTTGAATATTTGACTTAAAAATTGCTCAAATTCAACTCCTGTGAGCAAATCTGTCTGCGAAATGGTTGAAATTTGCACTTTTTGCAAAAATATCTTATGATTTTTGCGATTTTTTACAGAAAGAAAGATAGCCCTTACAATTAAAACGGGACTTAGAACTATTATTATAATTATTCTTATAATCTTTCCAAAAAGGCTTATCTTTTGATTTGTTTTAGCCATATTACAATTTTATAACAAATTTAAAAAAAATACAAATATATACATTTTTTATTTTGAACTTTTAACATTTTATTATATTATATAATAAGATAAAAATAAACACCTAAGGAGTATTTATGATTATAGCAATTGACGGCACATCAGGTTCCGGAAAATCAACACTTGCCAAATCACTTGCAAATAAATTGCATTATGGGTTTTTCAGTGCGGGCGCGCTATACAGAGCTCTTGCTGCAAAAGCTCTCAGTCTCAGCATTTCGGAAAATGACGAAGAGGCGTTAAAGCAACTTACCGAAAGCACAGAAGTTCTTTATACCTATAACCAAAATTCTAACATCATGATTGTTGACGGGGTTAACATCACCGATCGACTTTATACCGAAGAAACAACTAACTTTACACCTAAAATAGCTTGCAAACCATATATTCGCGAATTTGTAAGACAGCTTCAACAAGACACAAAAAATAATAATGAAAATATTGTTATGGAAGGCAGAGATATAGGTTCGGTTATCTTTCCAGATGCTGACCTTAAAATCTATGTTGACTGCAAAGCCGAAATTCGCGCAGAGCGAAGAATGAAAGATTATGAAAAACTTGGCGACCACGCTTCTCTTTCGCAAGTTATTTCAGAAATCGAAGACAGAGATTATCAAGATATTCACCGTCCGATTTCTCCGCTTATTATGTGTGAAAATGCGTTGCTCATTGATACCTCTTACACTTCAACCGAAGAATGTTTGACTATTATTTTTAAAGAAATGCTTAGACGCGGAATTGTTTCAAAAGAATTTTTTGAAACCAAAGGCATAACTGTTTAATTGTTAAAAACAAAAATATCTGCAAAAATTGCAGATATTTTTTTACTTGTTTGCGAAATTTAATTTTATGATTAATTTAATAAATCTTTTTCAAACTTTCGGGGGCTTCAGCCATTTGCTGTTTTAGTGCAAACTCACAACCGCAATAATTTTGTCTGTAAAGATTGTTTTCCTTGGCTAGTTCCGTACTTCTTTTATAGCCGTTTTGTTTTTTGAAATTTGAAACCAAAAACTCGATGCCTAACTCATTTTCTATCTGCTTGCCGATAAAATTTATCAGCTCGGCGTTTTTATGAGGACTTACAGTTAGGGTTGTTCCAAAAACATCAAAGCCATTTTGCTTTGCCAATTTTGCGGTTTCAAACAGCCTTAGCCTAAAACAAACCGCGCACCTTGCCCCGCCTTCTCGCTCATTTTCCAAGCCCTTTACTGCCCTATAAAACATTTCTGCTTCATAGTCATGGTCTAAAAGCGAAATATCCGCAACTTGCTTTTCTTTTAAAATTTTTAAATATTTTAATTCTTCATTCTTGCGCTTTAAATATTCTTCTTCGGGATAAATATTTGGATTGTAATACAAAATTGTTATATCAAATTCGTCAACCAACCTTTCTATTACCGCCGTTGAACACGGAGCACAACAAGAATGCAACAAAATTTTCTTTTTGTTCATGCCATCACCTACATTTTTTCGGGAATTTCAAAAGCCAGCACACTTGCTCCTTGTTTTATTGCTTTTAGCACCAACACACACAGCATTAAATAGCTGTTTTTCTTTTGCTCGTCTTTTTCGGTTAAAATTCTGGTGTTGTTATAAAATTTTGAAAAACTTGAAGCAAAATCAAACAGCGCCGTGCAAAGTGAACTGAGTGAATTTTCTTTTACGCAAGCAAAGTAACTTTCTTGAAGTTTTAAAAAGTTGATTGCAATAAGCCTTTGGTCTTGGTCTGAAATATCTATTAAGTTTAGCTGGCACAAATTTTCTATGCTACCAGCAAGATTTGATTTTGAAATTAACGAATTTATTCTTGCACCTGTATACTGAATATAAGGGCCTGTTTTTCCTTCAAATGAAGAAAACTTTTCTATATCAAAAATATAATCCTTGCTTGGAGCGTTAGACAAATCTCCAAACTTCATTGCGGCAACACCGATTTTAAGCGCCAAATCGCCACTATCTTTGATGCCGTTTTCTTTCAGTTTTTTATCTGCACCCTCTGTGATAAGCGAAATTATATCTTCAAGTTTGATTGTGTCGCCCGACCTTGTTTTGAAAGGTTTGCCGTCTGTTCCATTTATTGTTCCAAAGCCCACAAATTCAAGCTTTTGATTTTCGGTTGAAATGCCCGCAAGTCTTGCCGCTCTGAAACATCTTTCAAAATGACTTTCTTGCCTTTTGTCCACAACATACATAATTCG
Source organism: uncultured Eubacteriales bacterium (assembly GCA_948787875.1). GTDB lineage: Bacteria > Bacillota > Clostridia > Christensenellales > UBA1242 > RGIG1681. The sequence continues at coordinate 6,357 of CAQFKO010000008.1, read as the reverse complement.
ATTTGGAGAAAAATCTTTGTTTCTTTGATAAATTGTGGTTATGTCGGTTGTGTCATAAACATCAGCACCGTTTCGCTTTTTTAAATAAACAGGAGGCATTGGATTTTTGTACATTTGAGGGTCATTTGGATTTTTCTTTTCTATCGGAATATTTTCACCCTCTTTTGCCACCTCAACAATGGTTGCACCTTCATACTTTTTGGTCAATTTTTTGTCTTCAAAAATTTTTACAACCTCGTCAACCAAATCCGCAGCAGTGCTTTCGCCATACCACAAATCAAAATAGCAATTAAGTTTTTCATAATTTGCTTTTATTCTTTGAACAGAAATATCACGAATTTTGTTATACACGCTCCAATATGGTTCAAGTTTGTCTTGAATATATTTTGTGTAAGATTCTGCCTTTTCTCTGAACACTTCGTCCTCAGACTTTCTTTTTGAAGCCTTTGGATATTCTTCATTAAGAGTGTCAAGCGTGATTTGTTTGTTTTGCTTTGTTTGATCAAAATAGCCGTCAATGTAACCATCTTCTTGAAGCTGTGCAATTGTTAAACCCATTTGCAAACCCCAATCGCCGAGATGTGTGTCTGTTATAACCGTGTTTCCAAGAAGTTTGTTTAGCCTTGCCAAACTTTCGCCAATTACAGGAGAACGAAGATGCCCGATATGAAGCTCTTTTGCCACATTTGCACCGCCATAGTCCATAACGATTTTTTCGGTATTTTCAAGTTTTTTCAAGCCAAGTCTTTCGTCTGAAAGTGCGTTATTCAAACACTGCGAAAGTACCTTGTTTGTTATTTTGAAATTAATAAATCCCGGTCTTGCAAAATTTACTTCCGCAACATCTTGCTTTAAGTTTGAAATGATTGCATTCGCAACAACTTCCGGACTTTGACCATGTTTTTTTGCAAGCACAAAAGCAGAGTTGCATTGATAATCTGCCTCTGTTGGTTTGTTAGAAAAACTTAGCGTTAAATCTTCAAGAGAATACCCTAAGTGCAAAAAACTTTCCTCTAATGCTTGTTTTAGAATATTTTTTATATCCATTTTATCCCCCAAATGCGTTTTTTTGGATTTTTATAATCAATTTTATTTTAACATTGTTCTTAAACTGTTAATGACCGCAATCAAATTCACGCCAACATCCGCAAACACCGCAAGCCACATTCCCGATACACCAAAAGCTATTAAGCCCAAAATCAAAACCTTTATGCCAATTGTTCCAATAATATTTTGAAGCACTATTCTATGAGTCTTTTTTGCCTTTTTTACTGCCTTTGCAACCTTGCTTGGTTCGTCGGTCATTATAATCACATCAGAAGCCTCAACCGCAATATCACTTCCAAGTCCACCCATTGCAATTCCGACATTTGCACTTGCCAATGACGGTGCATCATTTATTCCGTCGCCCACAAATGCTACCGTTTTTCCGTCTTGAACCCTTTTAGTAACAACATTGACTTTGTCTTCTGGAAGCATACTGCAATAACTGTTTTTTATTCCGACTTTTTCTGCAATTGCCCTTGCAACATTTTCTTCGTCGCCCGTGCACAAAACCACATCACTTATTCCAATCGCTTTTAGGTCTGCAACTGCACGCGCGGAATCTTTTTTTATTACATCGTCAATTACAACATAGCCCGAATAATTTCCGCCGATAGCCACATATAAAACCGTGCCGGACTTATTAGTAGTATAAACCGAAATTTCATTTTCTGCAAATAGTTTTGCATTGCCAACCAAAACATCTTGCATAAAAATATTTGCCTTTATGCCCTTTCCTGCAAACTCTGTGTAATCGGTTATCCAAGCACTGTTTATTTCTTTTTGGGTTTTCTCTTTATAAGTTTTTAAAATCGATTTTGCAATTCTGTGATTTGAATAACTTTCAGCATAAGCAACCGTTTCTAAAATTTCTTCTTCGGTATGATCGCCAAAACAAACAATTTCGGTTATTTCGAAATTTCCCTCCGTAAGCGTTCCCGTTTTATCAAACACAACGCTGTTTACTTTTGAAAGAGCTTCCACAAAATTTGCACCCTTTACCATTATTCCACAACGAGCAAAAGAGCCTATGCCCGCAAAGTAAGTCAAAGGAACAGATATAACCAGCGCACACGGACAAGAAACAACCAAAAAGCACAGCGCTCTGTAAGCAAAATCGACAAAATTGCTATATCCGCTGAATATTGGCGGAACAAAAGCTATTATTACGGCAAGTACAATTACTATCGGAGTATAGTATTTTGAAAATTTGGAAATGAACTTTTCGGACTTAGCTTTTGACTCTGTTGCTTTTTCCACCATTTCCACAACCCTTGAAATGGTGCTTTCACCTTCGGTTTTTTCCACCCTTACAAGCAAAACACTCGCTCCGTTGATTGAACCCGACAAAACTTTGTCGCCCACTTGAACAATTTTTTCTTTGGTTTCGCCCGTCAAAACCGACATATCAAGATAAGATGTTCCCTCTGTTATTTCGCCGTCTAGGGGAATCTTTTCGCCGGGCTTTACCCTTATTATATTTCCGACAACTATTTCGGAAAGCGCAACCTTTTGTTCTTCTTCACCCACAACTAAGTTAGCATAAGGTTGTTTTATTTCAAGCAAATTTTTTATTGCTTTTCGTGATCTGCCAACTGCAACATCTTCCAAAATAGTTCCGACCTCAAACAAAAGCATAACCGAAATTGCCTCTACAAACTCACTTATAACAAACGCACCGATAGAGGCAATGGTCATCAAAAAATTTTCATCAAAAAATTTTCCATGAATTATATTTCTTCCCGCAGAAATTAAAACCTTGTATGCAACCAAAATATAGTCAAGTGCAAATAAAACTATTTTAAGCCAAAGCAAAGGTATAAAATAAGTTCCTATCATAATTGCAAAAGCAACAACAAGGCGAACAATGTTTATGTTTCGCTCTCTTTTTTCTTTTAGCTCCAAATCTTGCTCGTCTTGATATTCGGCAATTTCTATGGAATGGTCAAAGTCAGATATAGCTGTTTTTACTTCGGTCAAAGTTTCCGCAGGATTTTCTGTTGTTATAGTCAGTTTTAAGATTTTTGTTACAAAATTTATTTCAGCACAAACGCCCTCAATTGTATTGAGGTCCTGTTCCAACGCAAGCGCACAGCCCGCACAATGAATTTTAAGCAGTTTAAATTTGTAATCCATAGCAATCCTTAAATTAGTTTATTTATGATAAGGCAATCCTGCAATAATTGTGAATGCCCTGTAAATTTGTTCTATTAAAACCACCCTGAAAAGCTGATGCGGAAAAGTTATTTTTCCAAAAGAAATAATTTGTTTTGAACTTTCTTTTACTGCCTTTGACAAACCATTTGAGCCACCTATTATAAAAGTTATTTCACTTATTCCCGAAAGCTCTTGGCTTTTTATAAAATCAGCAAGTTCCGTGCTTGAAACAAGATTTCCAGCTGAGTCCAGCGAAACGATTGCACCACTCGAAGCGTTTAGCAAAAGTTTTCCCTCTGCCTCTGATTTTTTTTCAAGATTTTCTATTTTTGAAGCTTCGTCAACCTCAATAATTTTTAAATTGCAAAATCTTGTTAATCTTTTTTGATATTCGTTTATTGCCTCCGAAAAAAACTTTTCTTTGATTTTGCCAACGCAAACAATATTAATTTTCATAAATTAAATATAATACAAATTATAAATTTTTGCAATTAATATTTTATTTGCGAAAAATAAAATTCCAAAGCAACCTGCATTGGAATTCTATTTTTATTTTAACTAATTTGAAATATGTTTTGAAACAAGTTCCACAAAATGTGCAATATCGTCTATTGGCAAGCCTTCAATAAGCTTTGCTTCACTCATCAAAATTTCCGCATATTCTTTTAGCTCGTCTTTATTTTCCGCAAAAATGCTCTTTAATTTTTGAAAAACTGCATGATTTTGGTTGATTTCAAGGATTTTTTTAGCCCTTACCTCTTGTGCGTTTGGATCTCCCGTAGGCATATTTCTAAAAACTTTTTCCATTTCGATTGAAATTTCACCCTCGGTTGAAAGACAAACGGGGTGCTCACCAAGTTTTTTTGAAAGTCTTACATCAAACACTTCGGCAGACAAACTTTCTTTAATAAAATCAAGCATCGGCTTATCTTCTTCGCTAACTGTTTCTGTTGAATTCTCAATTCCCGTGTCGCCGTCAGTAACATTTTTGAACTCTTTTGACTCGTAAGAGTTAACATATTTTATTGCAAATTCGTCAACATTGTCGGTCATACAAAGCACATCATAGCCACTAGCCAATACCTTTTCTGTTTGAGGCATTTTCCTTATAGATAAAATAGATGGACCCGTTGCATAATAAATATATTTTTGCTCGTCTGTCATTTTGGAAACATAATCTTTAAAGGTTATAAGTTTTTCTTCTTTTACAGAATAAAACATTACAAGGTCTTGAAGTTTGTCTTTGTCCATGCCCCAATTGTTGTAGATTCCAACCTTTAATTGAAGCCCGAAAGTTTTGAAAAATTCTTCATATTTTGGTCTGTCATTTTCAAGCATATCGGTAAGTTCTTTTCGGATTTGTTTTTCTATATTTGATGCAATTTTTTGCAAACTTCGGTCATGTTGAACCATTTCTCTTGAAATGTTTAAGCTGAGTTCACAATCTACAAGACCTTGAACAAAACCAAAATATTCGGGAATAAGTTCTTTGCACTTTTCCATAATTAGCACGCCATTGGAATAAAGCTTTAAACCACGCTCAAAATATTTTGAAAAATATGCTTCTGGACATTTTTTTGGAATATACAAAAGTGCTTTATATTCGACCAAACCTTCCGCACTTATATGTTGATGCAAAAATGGATCTTCAAAATCATAAAACATATCTTTGTAGAATTTGTTATACTCTTCTTCTGAAATTTCACTTTTTGATTTTTTCCAAAGCGGTAGCATTGAGTTAATGGTTTCCCATTCAAATTCGGTAACAATTTTTTTGTCGGTTTCGTTTTCACCGTTTTGCGCTGACGAAACAGGGACTTCTCTTTCAATTTTTATAGGATAGTGAATATAATCTGAATACCTTTTAATCAGTTCACGAAGTTTGTAATATTCCATAAACTCAGAATATTTTTCGTCTTCTGAGTCTGATTTTAAATGCAAAATTATATCTGTTCCGCAGTTTTCTTTTTCCGCCTTTTTTATCTCATAACCCTCAGCGCCCGAACTTTTCCAAATATTAGCCTCATTTGAACCGTAAGCTTTTGACAAAACTTCAACGCTGTCTGCAACCATAAATACTGAATAAAATCCAACACCAAACTGCCCTATAATATCAATATCTTCTTTTTTTGCATTATCATTTTTAAATGCAAGTGAGCCACTTTTTGCGATTGTTCCAAGATTGTTTTCAAGCTCTTCGGCAGTCATTCCAATTCCATTGTCAGAAATTGTTAAAGTATTGTTAGCTTTATCTGCTTTTATCTTTATATCAAAATCACCACGACTCAGCCCAATATTTTCTGACAAACTTTTGTAATATAACTTATCTATTGCGTCTGAACAGTTAGATATAAGTTCTCGTAAAAATATTTCCTTATGAGTGTATATTGAATTTATCATAAGGTCTAAAATTCTTTTTGATTCGGTTTTAAAACTTTTCATATAATTCTCCTTTTGCACAATGCCACAAAATTAGCACTCTTAGTATGCAACTGCTAATAATATAATACCAAAAAAAAATATTGTCAAACACTTATGACAACATTTTTAAGTTTTTATCAATCGCATCAAAATACTAATACCATCACTTTTACAAAAAAACTTTAATATTAACGAATATGGAGCCGGTGACAGGACTTGAACCTGCGACCCCCTGATTACGAATCAGATGCACTACCACTGTGCTACACCGGCATTTTGTGTGGAATTTGTCCACACATTTATTATATTTATTTTTTTTAAATAATCAACGATTTTTATTTGTTTCATTTATTATTTTTTTACTAAAATTTTATGCTTTTTGAATTTGAAGCTTTTATATTTTTATCTTTTGACTTTTTCTTTTTTTTGGACTCAACAAATTCGTCAAGCTCAATTCTTAATTTTTTAATAGTTTCTTCATATCTTTCAAGGTTGTGTTGCATTTCTTCTTTTGAAAGGCGCTTTGTGTTTTCGGATTCAAGTTTAAATGGCTCGCCAATTATTATATAGTTTTTTCTAAAAGCTTTTGGCGGTCTGTATAATAGCATCGGAATAATATCCGCTTCACCCTTTGATGCAAAGGTTATGACGCCCGCTTTTGCATCTGCCATCTGCTCTGTTCCGGCTTTGTTTCTTGTTCCCTCGGGAAAAATAAAAACTTGACGATTTTTTTTT
>CAQFKO010000007.1:34240-35489 GCA_948787875.1 uncultured Eubacteriales bacterium | reverse complement strand
CCTAAAAGACTTACAGTTTTTGATTCTTCTATATAATTATTCGAAAATTCGTTAATAAAATATTTTAAATTTTTAATTTCACTCTTAGACAAATTTAAAAGTTTAAATTTAGAAATCAAAATAGCTATATGATTAATATCTGTACCATAACCATTCCTTCCTAGCACTTTAGAGGCGAGTAAAGTTGTTCCCGAACCTAAAAAAGGATCATAGACTGTATCATTTTCTTTAGAATATTTTTTTAACATATCTATTGCAAAATTAATAGTAAACTTGGCAGGATACGAATGTATTCTATCTATTTTTTCAATTAAATTCATATTCATTTTTTAGGTCTCCTCAAAACAACTAGATAAGAGTGATTTTGATTTACATAAAAAACACTTGGATAACCTAAAAGAACTAACGATCTTTGCTCATTTTGATCCCATATAATTAAATCATGATAAACAAATCCTGCCTTAACGCCACAATCTGCGATAATGCTATGCAAATCAACATAAGGGATTTTGTTTTTAACATCTCTAAAGTCTTTAACAACCCAAATATTATATCCGCCGGGGTTAGTTTTTAAATAAATTTTACTCATAATTCTGATTACTTTTTCTTTATATCTATCCAAAGACATATTTCCGAGATCAAGTTCATCATCAGAATATAAATTCGTTTTGGCGTTATTTTCTTCAACAAAAGCAGAATGTTTATGCCTTTTTTCTCTATCTTCTAATACTTTATGAATTAAATCAGCATATGGAGGAGAAGTAAAAGTTAATTGAATACTCTCATTTTGAATTTCATCTAGCATAACCTCACAATCGCCGTGAAAAATTTGGTAATCATTTGTAAATACTTTCGCAACATCGGCAATTTCATTTGAAGCTAGATTAAAATATTTTTCTGTCAATTCAATTCCATAAGCAAATCTTTTATTTTTTATGGCAGAAATTACAGTAGTTCCTGTACCCAAAAAAGGATCTAAAACACGATCACCTTCTTTTGAATACATCTTTAAAACTCTTTCACATAATTTTTCTGGGTATGTTGCACCATGAAGAAGATGGTTGCTTTTTCGTATTGAAGATACATCATTCCATACACTTCTACTGCTTAAAGCCCACTCATGAGCTGTCATACCATTAAATGTCTTTATTTTTTGTTCTTCTTCTTTAATTTTAACTTCGTTTTCTGATAATACTTTTTTGTGATATCTTTTGCTAGCCATCATTACTCCTATTTGTATAAATACTCC
>CAQFKO010000007.1:0-34230 GCA_948787875.1 uncultured Eubacteriales bacterium | reverse complement strand
TGATTATAGCATAATTGAAAAATGTAGCAAAGTGTTTATTTAAACAATTTATTTCAATTAAATATTATTGCATTATTATTTTATATTGTTTATAATATTTTTGGAGGTAAAATTATGAAAAAAATTATTTTAGTCACAGGCGCTTCCAGAGGTCTGGGACTTGAAATCGCAAAAAATATTGCGGGGGGGGGGGTCTGATATTTGCTTAATTGCAAGAAACGAAAAGGACCTTAAAGTTGCCAAAGAGGAAATTTTGAAGATTTCTCAAAATGAAGTTTTGGCATTTGCTGGCGATATTAGTGATGAGGCTTTTGTTAAGTTTTTGTTTAATCAACTTAAACAAAACGGCTATGAAATAGAAACGCTGATAAATAATGCAGGCGTGGGCAGATTTTGCAAAGCCATTGAAAACAGTAAAAAAATCATTGACGAGGTTTTGTGTGCGTCGGTTATAGGAACAATACTTATAACTTCTGCTGCTCTTCCGCTGATGAGTGAAAACGGAACTATTGCAACAATAATGAGCACCGCCGCCGTTAAGGGCAATGCAAACGAAACCGCTTATTGTGCCGCAAAGTGGGGCGAACGCGGTTTTATGGAGGCTCTTAGGAAAGAATATGAATCCTCTTCCTTAAAATTTATTTGTGTTTTTCCGGGCGGAATAAATACAAGCTTTTGGAATGATAACAGGCACTATGTTTCAATTGAAAAAGCCGAAAAATTTATGAACCCAAAAGAACTTGCTTCCACAATTTGCGAAGCAATCAAAAACAAAGAAAGTTTGTTTGTTAAAGATATGATTATTGAAAAATTATAAAAGAGCAAATATTGCTCTTTTTTTATTTTACTTATAGATTTGTTTTTGTGTTTAAAACTGCTTTTTTTGGAAATTGTTTAAGCATGAGTGAACTTGTTAAAATATTATCATTTTCTTCCTTATCATATTTAACGCTGTTTATTATTTCCAAACTTCTCGGAAAAAAACAGATAGCAGAACTTGACTTTATTGACTATGTAACGGGAATTTCCATCGGCTCAATTGCGGCAGAAATGGCTACTGATACACAAAATCCATTTTATTATTATGTTATTGCAATGGCAATGTTTTTTTTGTTTGATATTATTGTAACTTTGCTTGGCAGAAAAACTAATTTCTTTAAGAGATTTTTGAGAGGCGCTCCTATGATTCTTATAAAAAAAGGGCAAGTTAATTTTAAAGAGCTAAAAAAAAGCAAAATCGACTTTTATGATTTGTTGGGGCTTGCTCGTGGTAAAGGATATTTTGACCTTAGCGAGATCGAATATGCGATTTTTGAAACAAACGGCGACCTAAGTATTCTTGCAACCGACGACAAGCGTCAAGTTAAAAAAGAAGATTTCAGCGGAATTGCCGACCAAATGCCTTCTCTTACAAGCTATCTTGTTGTTGATGGAGAAATAAGTCAGTTTGCTCTTAGCCAAATCGGCAAAAACAAGGCTTGGCTTATTAACGAAATCAACAAGCAAAAAAAACCGTTAAAACAAATTCTTTATGCCGTGTATGACGACAAAACAAAAAAAGTTAATATTTCTTTAAAATAAAGCACATCAAATGTGCTTTTTTATTTGCTTAAAAAATGTTATTTTTGTAATATATAAACGGAGAGAATCTATGATTATAAGTTTTTCAGACAGTGAAGTTATTGAAGGTAATAAGTCTATATTTTTGGCAGGTCCAACCATAAGAAATGTTGACATGGTTGGTTGGCAAAAAGGCGGTTGGAGAAAAGAGGCTCTTGAAATTTTGAAAGAGCTTGGATTTGATGGCGTTGTTTATGTTCCGGAATTTGAAACCCCCAGCCCTGAGCTTGATTACAAAAAACAAACACATTGGGAGTGGAACGCTCTTCACAATTCAACTGTAATTGTGTTTTGGATTCCGAGAATTTTTCCTGACCTCCCTGCCCTTACCACTAATGTAGAGTTTGGATATTATTTGGGGATAGGAAAAAATGTTGTTTATGGCAGACCCGACAATGCCCACAAAGTCAGATACCTTGATATGCTTTATGATTTATCCGCAAGCAAAAAGCCATTTAATTCTTTGCGCGAAACTTTGGAAGTTGCAATAAAAGAAACAGACAAAAAAATTATGTGCTAAAACAAGGCACATTTTTTTTGCAAAAAAACTTGCTAAAATGCAAAAATATTAAAAATTAAAAGCCTTTCACATTGATTTTTAAAAATTTTTCATGCTATAATATTTTTGTAATATTATTTTGGAGGGAATTATGGAAAATACAAAAAAAACAGAGGGACAAATCGAACAAGAAAGACTTTGCTATAAAAAGAAAAATTATTTTGAAGAGGCTGACAAAAACACTTGCAAAAAAATTTTTGACTACGCCGAGGGATACAAAGCCTTTTTGGACGCAGGAAAAACCGAAAGAGAATCTTGTGAGGTTGCAATAAAACTTGCAAAAGAAAACGGGTTTTCAGAGTTTAAGTTTGGCGACAGTCTTAAAGCCGGCGATAAAAAATATTTTGTTAACAGAAACAAAAGCATTGCTCTTTTTAAAATAGGAACAGACCCATTGGAGCGCTCGGGAATAAGACTTGTGGCTTCGCATATCGACGCACCGAGAATTGATCTTAAACAAGTTCCGCTTTATGAAGACAGCGGTATGTGCTTTTTTAAAACTCATTACTATGGTGGAATAAAAAAGTATCAATGGACCGCAATTCCTCTTGCCCTTCACGGAAAAGTGATTTTGCTTGACGGCAAAGAAATAGATATTAATATCGGCGAAGACAAAAATGACCCTGTATTTTGCATAACAGACCTTCTTCCTCACCTTGGACGCGAACAAATGAATCAGCCTGTTTCAAAAATGATTGAAGCCGAACAGCTAAATGTGCTTGCGGGCGGAATTCCCTTTGAAGACAAGGAACTAAAAGAAAAAGTTAAACTGAATGTGCTTAAACTTTTAAACGAAAAATACGGCATGAACGAAGAAGATTTTTTGAGCAGCGAGCTTTGTGTTGTTCCTGCATTTTCTGCCCGTGATGTTGGGTTAGACAGAGCTTTTGTGGGTGCATACGGTCATGACGACAGAGTTTGTGCATATCCTGCAATGACCGCAATTTTTGAAAGTGAAAGCACCAAAACGGTTATGTCGCTTTTGGTGGACAAAGAGGAAATCGGCAGCGAAGGCACAACAGGAATGCAATGCCAAATATATGCTGACTTAATGGAAGAAATTTGTGAAGCGTTAGGTGCGAATTTCAGAAAAGTAAGGGCATTGTCTAAATGTCTTTCCGCCGATGTAACGGCAGGCTTTGACCCATCGTTTGCCAGCGTTTATGAAAAAATGAACGCCGCAATAATATCTTGCGGAACTTGCATGAACAAGTTTACAGGTTCGGGCGGAAAAAGCAGCTCCTCAGATGCTTCTGCTGAATTTGTGGGAGAAATAAGAAAAGCCTTTGCAAAGGCAGGTGTGATTTGGCAAATGGCAGAACTTGGAAAAGTTGACATCGGCGGTGGCGGAACAATCGCAAAATATATTGCCAGACTTAATATCGATACAGTAGACCTTGGCGTTCCCGTGCTTTCTATGCATGCTCCTTATGAAGTTATTTCAAAAGCAGACTTATTTAGCAATCACAAAGCATTTTTGACTTTCTTTGAATATAATGCTTAGCTTTAACAAAATTTAAACATAATATTGACAAATCAACATTATTGTTATAAAATTATTATACAATATAAAAAAGAGGTAAAAATATGGCAAAAGAATCAGAAAGAGAAGTTTTAGAGAAAAAATTGAAAAAAATTTCCGAAATTGCTAAAAGGTCGCCTGCCGAAAACACAACATTAGGAGAAGTTCTTGCAGACCATGACTTACTTCCGCCATATGGATTAGCTTTGGCAGCTTTTGAATCTATGACCGAAGATGCCTATCCAATGGATATTTCACCAAAAAGCAAAGATGGAAGAGTCAGAACAAAAGGCACAATTGCAACACTTAAAACTCTTGATTCTATTGGCCGTGGTATGGTATATGCTAGTGGCGGATTTATTGCACTAACTATTGCAGCACTTGAAACACCAATTGCGCTTCCAAGGCTTGCATTGGACGCTGTAAGAGCAGGAATCAACAAAAATTATAACAAAAGAATCAAAAAAGCAAAAGTTGTTGAAGAGCAATTAAAAAACAAACTAGAAGCACTTGATAAAGCAAACAGTGAAGAAAATCAAATGCAATAATTTTTATAAAAAAGATAGCAAATTTTGCTATCTTTTTCTTATGAATTTTTTATACATCTCATTATCTCTACCACAACAGGATTTTTTGAAATATATTCTTCAATCGTTTCTGTTAACATTTCACCGAGTTTGCATTGAACACTGTAAAATTCGTTATCTTTCCAAAAATAAATTTGAAAAACATTAACATATTTTTCGCTATCATTAAATACTTTTGAAATGTGCGCATAAGAGCCTCTTCCGTCAGAAACCAAATCTTCTGACCAAATAAGTGACGACACAGAAGTATCTTCAAAATTTTCGTCGGTCTTTGGCCCGTCAATAAGTTCGTTTTCTTTTTCGTTTCTGATAATGCCAGCTTTTATTTCGTTTAAAACATTATCTTCGGCATTTTCATAACGATAAACCGTTATAACTTGGTTTCCGTTTCCCTCTCTTAAATATGCACCTTCGCAAATTAAAAACCCGTTATTTAACACCGCATATTTGTTGTAATCTTTTTTATCAATTATTTTCCAATTTGAAGGAATATTAATATTCATAATTTTCACCTCTAATTAAAGTATAAATGTTTGCATGATTTTGTCAAACAAAACAATAAAGTTATCATTTTCAAAACATTGATAAACTTTTATTAATATATTTTTCATTATTTTAATTAAATAAAAATTTCGAATATCAGCACCTGCATAATATTCGAAACTATAATTTTTTATTCTTCGCTTTCTGTGTGGTGACAAGGACACTCTGCCCCGTTGCTACAATATTTTTCTTTGTCATAATCAATGCTGTTTTTGTCAAAATAATCTTTTACAGCTGCTTTTACGGCTTGCTCAGCCAGCACCGAACAATGAATTTTGTGAGCAGGAAGCCCACCAAGAGCTTCTACCACTGCTTTATTTGTGAGCTCCAATGCTTTTTCTACGGGTTGTCCAATTATCATTTCGGTTGCAATAGAACTAGTTGCAATCGCACTTCCGCAACCAAATGTCATGAACTTTGCGTCTGTAATTTTGCCGTCATCAACTTTTATATACATTCTCATAATGTCGCCACACTTTGCATTGCCCACCTCGCCAATACCATCGGCGTTTTCAATTTCTCCCACGTTTCTCGGATTTCTAAAATGGTCCATAACTTTTTCACTATATAACATAAAATTTTTCTCCTTTAATTAACTATGATTCCGCCTCCTAGAACAGTTTCGCCGTCATACATTACGGCGGCTTGCCCCGGAGTTACTGCTCTTTGCGGATTATCAAAAACAATTTTTGCAGTTTTGTTATCTTCAACCATAACCGTTGCAGGTTGCTCTTTTTGTTTGTAACGAACTTTAACCAAACATTTGATTTTGCTGCTATTTGGCAAGCCGTTTATCCAATTAACATCTTTTATTGTTGCTTCGTTAACAAAAAGTTCGCTGTTGTCACAAAGACAAACCGTGTTTGTTTCTTTGCAAATTTTGCAAACATACAAAGGTTTTGAAGAAGAAATCCCAAGCCCTTTTCTTTGCCCAATGGTATAATTTATTATGCCCTTGTGCCTTCCGATAACCTTTCCGCTTTTATCAACAAAATCGCCCTCTTCATAAACCTTGCCTGTGTGCTGTTTTATTACCTTTGCATAGTCGCCGTCTGGAACAAAACAAATATCTTGGCTATCATGCTTTTCCGCATTTATAAAATTGTTTTCTGTGGCAATCTGGCGAACTTCGCTTTTGCTTAAATCTCCAAGCGGAAACAGCGTGTGCTTTAACTGCTCTTCGGTAAGATTGTATAACACATAACTTTGGTCTTTTGACTCGTCAACCGCTTTTTTTAAAACAAACTTTTCTCCCTCTTTTTGAACTCTCGCGTAATGCCCCGTAACAATATATTCACAACCAAGCTCTTTTGCTTTTTTATAAAGCTTGTCAAACTTCATATATTTGTTGCAATCTATGCATGGGTTTGGAGTCAGCCCCTCTTCATAGCACTTTATAAAGTTATCTATAACCTTTTCTTTAAACCCTTCTTTAAAGTCAAAAAGATGGTGTGGCATTCCCAATCTTTCAGCCACAATTTTTGCATCTTCAATATCTTTGTTCAAACAACAAGAAGTTTCGATATTTGCATTGTCAAACAATCGCATTGTGCAACCAATGCAATCAAGCCCCTTATTTTTTGTAAGAAGTGCTGCCACGCTGGAATCTACGCCGCCACTCATTGCAATTAATGCCTTCATAAATTTTTCCTTTTTTATAAAATAAACTCTTTTTTTCCTTTGATTAATGCGTCCCAAACAGGCGACATATTTCTTAACTGCTCAACAATTTTAGGAACAATATTTATTACTTCTTCAATGTCTTTTTCAGTTGTAAACTTACTGAGCGTAAGTCTTAACGAACCATGAGCGACCTCGTGTGGTCTGCCGATTGCAAGAAGAACATGTGAAGGATCTAACGAACCTGAGGTGCAAGCACTGCCCGACGACGCACAAATACCAGCATCGTCTAACATAAGCAACAAACTTTCGCCCTCTATTCCTTCAAAGCACATACTGAAATTGTTTGACAGCCTATTATTTGTGTCTCCGTTAATAGCACTATGCGGAATTTTTGAAAGCTCGGCAAAAAGTTTGTCCCTAAGCTTTGACTCTTGCTTTGAAATCTCTTCCATTTCGCTATCAGCAAGCTTTAATGCCTCCGCCATTCCAACTATTCCCGCAATGTTTTCTGTTCCACCACGCTTTCCGCTCTCCTGCGCTCCGCCTTCAATGATGTTTGAAAGCTTTATGCCATTTTTTACATAAAGCCCACCAACACCCTTTGGTCCATGGAACTTGTGGGCAGAAAATGACATCAAATCTATATTAAAATCTTTGACGTCAATCTTTAAATGCCCAACTGCTTGAACTGCGTCTGTGTGAAAGATTATGCCATGATTTTTGCAAATTTCGCCAATCGCTTTTATTGGCATAATTGTTCCGATTTCGTTATTTGCAAACATTATTGTAACAAGACAAGTGTCATTTTTTATTGCATTTTCAAGATCGTCTAAATGAATTATTCCGTTTTCATAAACATCAAGATATGTTACACTAAACCCCTGTTTTTCCAACTTGTTTAAAGTATGTAGCACGGCGTGATGCTCAAACTTAGAAGAAATAATATGCTTTTTTCCCTTTGCCTCTCCTATTTTTGCGGCAGATAAAATTGCTTGATTATCACTTTCGCTTCCGCCAGACGTAAAATATATTTCTTTTGAAGAAGCATTAATAATTTTAGCAATATCTTCCCTTGCATTTTCTAATGCCTCTTTTGCCCTTTGCCCCACAGAATGCAAGCTAGACGCATTGCCATAATGCTCAATTAAATATGGAAGCATTGCATCGAGAACTTCTTTTCTTATTGCAGTTGTGCCCGCATTGTCCAAATAAATCATAAACTCTCCTAAATATTTGATTAATATATTAACATTATATTAGATATCGATTAATAAATCCTACCATTCTAGTAGGAATTATAATATTATTATTGCAATATGTCAACTTATTTAAACATTTTTAATAAATAGAGCGGTAATATAAACCCTTGTTTGACAAATGGTTGCTATTAATGTAAAATATAATGCGAGGAAAATTATGAAGATTTCAACAAAAGGAAAGTATGCACTGAGGGTAATGGTTGACATTGCTACGGCAAAAGTTTTGCCGATTTCGTTATCAGATATTGCAACAAAACAAAATATTTCGGTTAAATATTTAGAGCAAATTGCCGCAATTTTAAAAGACAATGGGCTTGTTGTTAGCGAACGCGGAGCAAATGGAGGCTATAAGCTTGCAAAAGCTTCGTCAAGAATTTCTGTTGCGGAAATTTTGACCGCCACGGGAGATAATCCGAAATTTGCCGCTTGCGTTGATACCATATGCCCCAAAAGCGAAACTTGCAAAACGGGCGGAATTTGGATAACTTTATCTAAAATGATTAATGATTATTTAAGCAATCTTTCGCTAAGCGACCTTATTAACCAATCTTTTAAAATTTAAGTTAATTACTCGGAGATAAAATATTATGACTAAATTAAGAAAAATTATTCTTGCTGGACTGCTTGTTGCTGCATCTATTGTTCTTGGCAGGTTTTTGTCTATAAGAACGCCTATTGTTACTATTGGATTTTCTTTTATTCCAACAATATTGTCGGCAATGCTTCTTGGTCCATGGTGGACGATTTTGGTTTCGGGGTTATCGGACTTTTTGGGTGCAATTATGTTTCCTTCCGGACCATATTTTGTGGGATACACAATAACATCATTAGTCAGCGGAATTATTTATGGTTTCATTTTAAACAAAACTCACAAAAAATCGGGCAAACAATTTATTTGGCGTCTTGTTGTTGCGTGCGTGCTTGTTTCTCTTATTTGCAACCTTGGTCTAAACACTTTTTGGATTTGGTATACCACAAAAGGAGCGATTGTTCTTATTGCACCTACAAGACTTATAAAAGAAGCAATATTATTGCCTATAAAAATTGTTATCATGCAAGGATTGCATTTGATTTTTATAAAAACCAAAGCCTATAACAAACTTTTTAAAAATGAGTTTGAAGACGGCGAGCTTTCAGAAAATAAAAACACAGACCAACAAAAAAACGAAGCCCCTAAACAAACTGACGAAAACAGCGAGGCAAGCAATGATTAAATTTGAAAATGTTTGCCTTAAATATCCGAATTTTGAAATAAAAAACTTAAACTTCGAAATTCAAGACGGAGAAATTGTTGCCATTATCGGAAATAATGCAAGCGGAAAAACCACTGTTTTGAACCTTGCGGGAGGACTTTCCAAACAAAAAAAAGGCAATATTTTTGTTGATGGCAAAAAGCCGATTTGCGGACAGAATTTAGGAATGGTTTTTTCAAGTCCCGACAACCAAATAATTTTCAGCATAGTTGAAGAAGATATAATTTTTACGCTAAAAAATCACAAAGTTCCGAAAAATGAATGGAAACAAAGAATAAGTGAGGCACTTGCGCTTGTGCATCTTAATGGGTTTGAAAAGCATGAAACCTCCACCCTTTCGGCAGGGCAAAAGCAAAGGCTTGTTATTGCCAATATGCTTGCCACAAAGCCAAAAATCTTGCTTCTTGATGAGGTGTCAAACTATCTTGACGAAGCAGCAAAAAAAGAGCTTTTTAAGCTTTTTGGCGAACTGAAAAAAATGGGAATCACTTTGGTTTTTGCAACAAATGTGCTTGACGAAATTGTATTTGCCGACAAAGTTATGGTTTTAGATAATGGCGAAATAAAAAGTTTTAAGTCCACAAAAGACACTATTTTTGATCTAGAAATATTCAAGCAAATAGGAATGGAAATTTCACTTAAAATAAAAATTTTAAACAAACTAAAAAGAGCCGACATAAAATTTGACGAAGAAATTTTCGCAGAGCTTGAAGGCAGGCTAAAATGATTTTGGCAATACTTTTTTTTATGGCTTATTCTGTGGTCGTATTTTTGTCGCCAAATTGGATTTGGCTGACTGCTTTTTCGGGGTTTAACATTCTTTTGTGCATTATTTTTAAAACGGGCTCTTCAAAAACAATTAAAAATATTTTCGGAATAACTTTATTTGCGACCTTTGTGTTTTTGATTAACTTAATATTCTTAGATTTAGTGTCCTGCCTTTTGACCGCTTGGAAACTTATTGTTGTTTGCAACTTTACATTTATCTTCGGAAAAATATTCAAACCAAGCATGATTGCTTCCGGATTTTCTCAGCTTTTGTTTCCGCTAAAAATTTTTAAAGTTGACACACAGGCAATCTCTCTTATGATTGTAATAGCGCTTGAATTCGTACCGATTCTTTCAATCTCTGCAAAAAACTTGCAAAAAACTTTAAAAGCAAAAGGCTTTAAACTTAACCTAAAAAATATGGTTACACAAGGCCATCATATATTTGCATTATTCTTTTTGGAAATATTCAAAAGAGTAGAAATTCTTGAAAAGGCAATAATTGCCAGAGGTTATAATTCAAAATAAAACAAAAAATCCACTATACTAATTAGTTGATTTTTATTTATTTTAAAATATTTTTTACTTTTTTAATAAATAATGTATAAATTTGTAGTATTTCGTTTTAATCAGTATGATTTCGTCGCATTTAGTAAGATATTGAAGTTTTTGATCGAATTTAAAAGTTTTTGTCATTAATTTGAAAGAAATTTTATTATATTGTCGCAATTCGTTAGATTTCGTCAGAAAACTTAAAAAATCGTCGATTTGCGTATGATTTGGTCTGATTTTGAGTTTTTATATAATTTTCTTTTTATTTTTAGCAAATTAAAATGATTTTTGACACTTTTTAAGCTTTTATAAACAATTTAATTATTCCATTTGACTGCCTTTGTTGCAATAGCCAAACATTTTTAACTGTGACGATATTTTTAAAAAGTTCAAATTATATTTTCCACCCGCACGCTCAATAAGCTCTAAAACCAAATCGTCGCAACTGCCAAGTTCTCTGCTGTTAAATTCAAGCATAGTTGCCTCTGCTCTGTGATAATAAACTCTGTTTATCGGCTTTTTCAATTTTCTTGCGCCAAGGTTGCCAACATTCCACCTGATTTTGTTTGAACACTTTATTTTTGTATTAATATTATAATCGAAATTTGCAAAGTCTAAACGCTCTTCAAAAATGTTTATTATTTTTTCAAAATTAACAATGTATTGACTCTTATTATAGATATCATTCAGTTTATTTATTTCATTATCTAGTTCGTCTTGCATTTTTTGATCATTGGAATTTTTTGTTGCAAACATTTTTGCGTTTTTAACAATGTGCTCTTGATTTTTTATTTCTTTGTCCTGAACTAAATAAAGTTCCATAACAATTTTTCTCAACTTATTTATTTCTTCTCTTGATATAAGTGCCACATCTTTTTGCGGAACTTCAAAATTTATAGTTTTATAGCCGACCTCGTCAAAATCATTATTCAAAGAATTGATAATGTCGCACAAGCTCATAAAATTAAACAACAATTTGGTTTCTTCATGAAACACAAAATAATCATTATAAAGGCCTGAAAATTTTGATACTTCTTTTTGGGTCATTAGATTTTTTTCATATTTTGAAATGTCTTGCAAAAAATTCTGATCCAAAACCTCTAATCCACAAAAACATTCTTCAAAGGTTTTGTTTGAGTTGTAATACTTTTTAAAGTTTTCAAAAAATTCCCCAGCCTCTTCAATATAAGCTCTATTTATATCAAAAACTTTGTCATTAATCAATCCAATAAGATTCATAAAATAAACAAATCTGCTTTCGCCTGCTGATTTGTGAAGAATATCATAAATTTTTGTTTTTAACATTTTTGGAAAACTTGAACTGCCATTGTTTTGTTCAAACTCCCTGAGTGCCTTGTCGGCTGCAATCGATTTAAAAAGATACTTTAACACCAAATAATTTTCAGAATAACAAAGCTTTATATATTTGTCATAGTTCTCTATTACGCTATATTCATAAAAATCTTTTAAATTAATATCTTTCATATTCTCTCCAATACAAACTCAGTATACCACAAGAATTTGCATTTTTCAATACCAAATTTTTTGTATAAATTGTAGCAAAAAGCGCAAAATAATGCGTTTTTCGCTATATTTCTTAAAAAAATTTGATTTGGCTTGCGGAATAATATATAATTAGATTAGGAGGGGAATGTTAAAATATGAGAAATCTAACTACAGATTTTTATGAACTGTCAATGAGTCAAAGCTATTTTGACAATGGCATGAGGGAAACAATTGCTTATTTTGATGTGTTTTACAGAAAAGCTCCGGACGGCGCGCCTTTTGCAATAGCTAACGGAATTGCCGAAATTGTTGATTTTATTTGCAACTTTTGCTACTCAAAAGAAGAAATCGAATATATTGAATCACTTGGAATCTTCTCTCGAAACTTTATTAAATATTTGGCTAATCTTAGATTTTCGGGAGATGTGTGGGCGGTTGCTGACGGAACTGTTATGTTTCCGCAAGAGCCCATTATTACAATCAGAGCTCCGATTATTGAAGCTCAACTTCTTGAAACTGCAATACTTCAAAAATTTAATTTTGCCAGCCTTATAACCTCAAAAGCAAATCGTATGGTTCGCTGTGCAAAAAATCAAAAAATTTATGAAATAGGTTCTAGACGAGCACAAAATGACGAAGCCGCAGTATATGGCGCACTTTATTCGTATGAGGGCGGCTCGGCTGCAACGTCTTGCGTGCTTACGGGAAAAATGTTTAAAGTTCCCGTTATCGGAACGCTTTCACATTCTTATGTTCAAGCCTTTGAGTCCGAATATGATGCGTTTAAAACTTATGCAAAATCAAATCCTCTTAATTGCATACTTATTATTGATACCTATAATGTTTTGGAAAGCGGGCTTGTTAATGCTATAAAAGTTCACAAAAAAATATTAGAGCCAATGGGACAATATCTTAAAGCCGTAAGAATTGACAGCGGTGACCTTGCTTATCTTTCAAAAGAAGTCAGAACAAGGCTTGACAACGAAGGCATGACCGAAACAAAAATAATAGTTTCTAACTCTGTTGACGAGTTTGTTATTGAATCCCTCTTGCAACAAAATGCTCCTGTGGATATTTTTGCAGTTGGAGAAAACCTTGTAACTTCAAGGTCGAGCCCAACCTTTGGGGCAGTTTATAAATTGGTTGCAATAGAAAGAAAAGGACAAACTTTGCCACGAATAAAAATTTCAGACAATTTTTCTAAAATAACTTTGCCTGCGGTAAAAAATGTTTACAGACTTTATGACGAAAAGAAAAAAATTATATCTGATATAATATGCTTGGCATCGGAACATGCACCGACGGGAAAACTAAAAATTAAAGACCCTGACAGACCTTGGATGATGAAAGAAATAAAAAATTATTCTGTTAGAGATTTAAGGTTTAAATTTATTGAGGACGGAAAAAGACAACTTAAATGCTTGTCACCTGAGCAAATCAGAAAAAATATTGCTTTTGAAATTTCCACACTTTCGCCCGAAGCAACAAGGCTTCACAATCCACAAGTTTATCCTGTTAATATTTCTGACGAACTTTTGGCTGTAAAAGAGATGCTTTTAAACAAAAGATACAGATAATTTTTTATAAGTTATTTGTAAAAATCTCATAAAAATAACTATAATTTACATTTGCAAAAAAAACACTACAAATTATTGTAGTGTTTTTTATTTAATTATTTCTTGCAAAATTTCTATATCTAAATAATTTAAACAAAAATTATTATTTTTTTGATTATATTTTTTTCCGTTTAACAGCGAAACATAATTTCCCGAAAGATTAACTCTTAACGCACTTTCTTTCATGTTTGTAAACACTATTACTCTTTCTCCGGCACCAATTCTTTCAAAAACGAGCTTTCCGTTTTCGGAAGAAAGTATATTCATTTCACCATGCTTAAACACTTCAAGTTGTCTTATTTGCGCAAACTTTTTAAACATATTCAATATATCGCTTCCGCTGTTGTTCCAATCAAAACAGCCCCTTGCATTGCCGTCATTGTTTTCCATTCCGTATTCGTCTCCGTAAAATATCGACGGCACTCCGGTTACCGTGAATGTTAAGCCAACTGCTATTTTTAAAAGTTTTTTTGCCTTTGCTCTGTCGCTTCCCGCAATTCCCAAAAGCTCGCTCATTATTCTGCCCGTGTCGTGAGTTCCCAAAAAGTTCATAAGATTATCTTGAACTTCTTTTGGATAGTTGTTTTGAAGCATTCTCAATGTTGAAACAAAATCAAAAGGATCTCCGCTTCTTATATAATTAATTATACTTTCTTTTACGGGATAGTTCATAACGCTGTTAAGTTCGTTATTAGAAAAATATTTTCTCCTATATCCATAGCTAATTTTGGTTGATGCATCTTCCCAAACCTCGCCCATAACAACGCCGTTTGGATTGTTGAGCTTTACTCTGTTTGAAATAAGCTTTAAAAATTCGTCGGATATTTCGTCGGCAACATCTAGCCTTACACCTGCTACGCCAAGCTTCATAAACTTTTCAATAACTCCGCCCTCGCCCGCAATATAGTTTCTAAAAGCCTTGCAATTATCCCTTACATTCGGCAAAGTATCAATGCCCCACCAGCAGTTATATTCGTTTGGATAGTTTACCCATTCATACCAATCATAATATTTTGAATTTTTGTCGTTATAAGCCCCGCCGTCACCAAAGTGTTTTTCACGATTAAAATATACGCTGTCGCTTCCCGTATGGTTATAAACTCCGTCAATAATCACTTTTATTCCAAGTTTGCGGGCTTTTTCAACAAGCTCTTTAAACTGCGTTTCCGTTCCATACATATCGTCAACTCGCATATAATCGGCAGTATCGTATTTGTGATGACTGTTTGCCAAGCTTATTGGATTAAAATATATTGTGGTGACACCTAATTGTTTTATGTATTCTAACTTTGAAGTAACACCCGTAAAGCTTCCGCCAAAAACTTGGCTGTTTATCTTTATCGGATCGGTAAAATATTTGTTTATTGCTCCGCCCCAATCGTCACGATAAATAAGAGGCTCTCTTACCTTTGGTTTGCTCAGTTTGCAAAACCTGTCTACCATTATTTGATAAATTATTCCGCCTTCCAAAACATCTGCCGGTGTTTTATAACTTTCGCTTGTAACCAACTGAAAAAAGTCTTCCCCGCCATGCTCCGAAACATAAGAATAATTTGTGTAAGTTTTGTTTAAAAATCTTGTGCCGAATTTTGTTTCAAGTTTGAACTTATACCAAAAATGACCATTTGAATCAAAATTATAAACAAACTCAAAAACCTCTATGTTTTCTTCTTTTATTTGATTTGGCTCAATTTTTCCCGTAAAAATTTTTCGCGACATAAATGGAACATATTGATAGTCATTGTCATAATCATTTTTTATCATTAAATAAGCTTGACTTATATTTTGGTCTGCTTTGACAAATATATGAAATGCAACTCGTGTTCCCTTGACTACCGCTCCTTTTGGGCACTTAAAAAGCAAAGGGTCATAGTAGGCTAGTTGATTCATTAAATTCCTCCTTTGCTGTTTTAAATTTATATTTTTTTTATTTATTTTTATTTTATGGCATTTAAATGCCAAATTTTTGAAACATATTCTTCAATCGCTCTGTCTGACGAAAAATATCCTACTCCCGAAATCGCCGCCAAAGATTTTTTGTTCCATTCATCACGGTTTTGATATGCTGCGTCCATTTTGTAATGAGCTTCAATATAGCTATCGAAATCCGCAAGGCACATATAAGAATCTTTGTAATCGGCATGTCCCAAAAGATAGTCAACAATATCTGTGAACTGCTCGCCACCTAGCCCATTGCTTAGTTTATCTATAACAATTCTCACTCTTTCGCTGTTAATATAATATTCCATTGCATTATATCCGCGTGCAAAATGCTTTTCTACCTCGTCGGCAGTAAGACCGAACTCAAACACATTTTCGTGTCCGCAGTGGTCTGCAAGCTCGATATTCGCTCCGTCTATTGTGCAAAGCATTAAAGCACCGTTTGCAACAGCTTTCATATTTCCTGTACCCGAAGCTTCCCTTCCCGCCAAAGAAATTTGCTCACTTACCTCAGTTGCAGGCATCAAAAGTTCTGCCAAAGACACCGAATAGTTTTCTACAAACACAACTTTTAATTTGCCTCGTAAAACAGGGTCGTTTTCTATTTCAACAGAAAGTTGGTTGATTAATTTTATTATTCTTTTTGCCATTGCATAACCCGAAGCTGCTTTTCCCGCGAAAATAAACACTTGCGGAGTTACGGGTTGAGTTGGGTTCATGCGAATTTGTTCGCAAAGATAAATGATTTTAAGTGCGTTCATAAGCTGTCTTTTGTATTCGTGAATACGCTTAACTTGAACATCAAATCTTGCACTTGGATTTATAATAATGCCTTGCGTTCTTTCCAAAAAGTCGGCAAACTTTCTTTTGTTTTCAAACTTTATTTGACCGAGATTTGCAAGAACCTTTGTGTCACTTATGTAGTTATGCAAATTATTTAATAATTCTGGCTTTGTGTAATATTCTTCACCAACAAGCGAACAAATAAATTTGTCTAATGCAGGATTGCATTGACTTATCCATCTTCGGTGCGTTACACCGTTTGTGATGTTTGTAAATCTGTCAGGAAATATTTCAGCATAGTCTCTGAACAGCCTTGTTTTTAAAATATGACTATGAATTTTTGAAACGCCGTTAACCGCAAAGCTTGCATAAATTGCGAGATTTGCCATAAACACGCGGTTTCCGCCTATGATGCTCATTGCATCGATTTGGCGTTGGTCATTTTTGTAAATTTCCGCAAGCTTGCACCTGAATCTTCTGTCCATTTCTCTGATTATCATGGCAATTCTTGGAACGAACCTTTCTATTGAAGAGAAAGAAATAACTTCAAGCGCTTCACTCAAAATTGTGTGGTTAGTGTAGCTTACTGTTTTTGTAACAATATCCCAAGCCTCTTCCCAACCAAGTCTGTGCTCGTCCATCAAAATTCGCATAAGTTCAGGAACACAAAGCACAGGGTGGGTGTCGTTTAAATGAACAGATAATAGCTCAGGAATTTTGTTTGCATCTTTGTGCTTTTTGAAAAACTTGTTAAGCATATTTTGCACTGCTGCCGAACACAAAAAATATTCTTGAAGAAGCCTTAAATGGCGTCCTTTATCGTTTGAATCAGAAGGATAAAGCACTTTGCTGATTGCTTCTAACTCATTCTTCATTTCGAGCGCAGCAGAAAACTCACCTTGGTCAAACTTTTTTATGTTAAACACATTTTTTGCACGAGGTTGCCAAAGTCTTAAAACCGAAGAGGTCTTTGAATCATAGCCCGAAATTAACATATCATAAGGAATCGCCTCTATTACGGTTGCACCTTCATATTCATAAATTAAGCCCTCTTCTGTGTATATTTGATTTACCTTTCCGCCAAAACGAACTTCAACGGTTTGGTCCTCTCTTGCGTTTAGCCAAGCAGAACCTGTATCTAACCATTCGTCCGGGGTCTCTATTTGCTTTCCATCAACAATCTTTTGATTAAACAAACCATATTCATACTTTATGCAATGGCCAAAAGCTGGATAGCCAAGCCTTGCAATCGAATCAAGATAGCAAGCCGCAAGTCTGCCTAGACCGCCGTTTCCAAGCCCCGCATCTTTTTCATAAGCATAGATTTTTTCAATATCTCTGTTATGACTTGCCAAAACCGCTCTGATGCAACCCTCTAAATTCAAATTCCACAAATTATTTTTTAAATTTTTGCCAAGCAAAAACTCTATGGACATATAGTGCACAGTTTTTGAACTGCTCACTACTTCACATACTTGACCCTTGTTTTGATACATTAAGTCATTCACCATCTTTGCCATAGCATAATATAGCTGGGCATCGGTGGCTTGTTCAAGCTTTGTTTCATAATGCTTGCATAAATAATCTCCAAGCAATTTTTCTGTTGTAACCATCTGTCCTTTTGTAAACATAAGTTCTCCTATTGGTTTTATGGTGACGGCAATGCCACTCTTTTTATTTTTTTAATTCGTTATAAATATCAATATATTTTTGAGCTGTGTTTTTCCAAGAAAAATCAAGTGTCATAACTTTTTTAACTTTTTTTGCCCACTCGGTTTTGTCTGCAAAGTCAAGAACCGCTCTTCTTATTGAATATTCAAGGTCTTTTGTATCTTTGCTTGCAAAGGTGTAACCATTTCCGCCACCCGGGCAACCAAAGTCTTTTATAGTATCTTTAAGTCCGCCGGTTTCTCTTACGATAGGAATAACACCATATCTGCTTGCAACAAGTTGTGATAAGCCGCATGGCTCGGTAAGTGAAGGCATTAAATATACATCTGCTCCGCTGTAAATTTTTTTGCCTATCTCTAAGCTATAACCAAGTGAAACATGCACTTTTGTTGGATACTTTCCATTAAGATATCTGAAAAATTCAACATATTCACTGTCGCCAGAGCCAACACCCACAAGTTGAATGTCTAACTCATTAATAAGGCGTTCAATGCAACATTTTACCATTTCAAAGCCTTTTGCATAATTGATTCTTGAACAAAATGCAAAGATAGGCTTATTGGCATTTACTTCAAGTCCGAACTCTTTTTGCAAACTCTCTTTGTTCTTTTTTCTTACATCAAGACTGTTTGCATCAAAGTTGTTATAAATTGATTTGTCTGTTGCGGGATTATAAAAATCATAATCAAGCCCGTTTATAATTCCTTTAAGTTTATAGGCATTTTCTTTTACTATTTCAGAAAGTCCGTAACCGTGCTCTTGGGTTTTTATTTCTTCTGCATAACTTTCGCTGACAGTTGTGACTTTGTCGGCAGAAACAATCGCACTCTTTAAAATATTAACATCATTGTCATACATCAACAAGCCTGCGTGCTCTCCGCCTATGCCAAGCACATCGGTCAATATTTGACTGCCGAATCTGCCTTGATACATAATATTGTGAATTGTTAATATAGTTTTGATGTTTTTGTATCTTTCGTCCCACTTATCTGTTTTTAAATATGTAGGAATGAGTGCGCTTTGCCAATCGTTTACATGAATTATATCAGGAAAGAAATTTATTATCGGCAAAACTTCTAAAACTGCATGAGAGAAAAATGCAAACCTTTCTCCGTCGTCCATATAGCCATATTCTCCGCCGTCACGCTTAAAGTATTTTTCATTATCAATAAAATAATACTTTATTCCTTCAAACTCATACTCAAACACGCCACAATATTCTTTTCTCCACGAAAGTGTAACATAGATATGATCAATATATTTAAAGTCTTTTCTGAAACAGTTTGGAATATTGCTATAAAGCGGAATTATTGTGCGGATATCTAAATTTGAATCATGCTTTTTCATTTCTTTTGGAAGACTTCCGCACACATCAGCAAGCCCACCTGTTGCGCAGAACGGTTGAGCCTCTGATGCAACAAACAACACCGACTTTTTTGCCTCTTGTTTTGCTGCCTTTGTTTTGCTTTCTTCGGCTACGGTTTTTGTTGCCGTTGCCTTTGTTGTTTGTTTTGTTTTTGAATTAATATTTTCCATAAATTCTCCATTTTATTATTTTGCCCGATTAAATTATTTTTTGATTTATCCTTAACTTTGATTTATGCTGATTTTTTTGGTCTGCCTCTGCCCCTTTTTATTTTTGCGGGTGCATTTGGGTCAACTGCTTTTTTTGGCCTACCTCTGCCTCTTATTATCTTAGCAGGTGCGTTTGGATCTATCTCTTTTTTTGGTCTGCCTCTGCCTCTCTTTATTTTTACGGGTGCATTTGGGTCAACTGATTTTTTTGGTCTGCCTCTGCCCCTTATTATCTTGGCAGGTGCGTTTGGGTCTATCTCTTTTTTTGGTCTGCCTCTGCCTCTTTTTGAAGCTGTGCTAATTTGTTTTTGAGAGTTGCTTGATAACTTTGCTTTGTTTAAGTCTTCAATTTTGTTTGCCTCAACACTGCTTTTTGTTGACACTTCTTTTTGCTTTGTTACATCAGAATTTTGATTGCTCGGAATTATTTCTTTGATTGTAGCTGCGTTAACAAGCTTTGTTTTTCTTTCTTTTTTTTCTTCCGGAAAAATCTCTTTTATTGTCGCTGCAAGTTGATGCTCATATTGTTTTTGTGAACCTTTTGTTTCTTCGGCAGCATTTTGCACTCTTTCTTTGCTAACTTCCTTTGGCTCAACACTTTGTTCAATTGTGCTGTTTTCAAAAATTTCACTATAACTGAAATCTTTGTTGTTTGCCTCTAACCTTTCAACAATTTTATCGATCTTTTTTTCGGTTATGTCCTCTATTCTTGCGGTTCTTGTTTGCGTGCTAAGTTTTTTTACAGGACTTTTTGACTCAATAATTTTTGTTACTAAGTTTTTAGCCTCTAATGTGGGTGTGTGGGTATTTTTTGGATAAAACGCACCCTCGGCAAGCTCTCCGGCAAGCTTTGATGTTATACTTATAGAAAGCTCGTGCTTTTTGAATAATACCGCTGAGTTTGGTTGCAAGTTAAGTTCAATAGAGCAAGAAAATCCGTTAATCTTTACATACTCACTTGTAACGCTTCCGAAAACAATTCCATTTCCGCCATATTTTTCTGAGTTGGTGTTTAAAATTTCTATATAGTTGCCCGGATCAACGCCCACTCTGTAATTAAAGTGAACACAAGGCGAGAAGTTGGCAACACAAACAATAACTTCACCCTCTTTATTTCTGCGTTCAAAGGCAATAACATTGTTGCAATTGTCGTCAGGAGTGAGCCACCTAAAACCCTCCCAAGAATAATCGATTTCAAAAAGTTCGCTGTTGTGAAGATAAAGAGTGTTTAGGTCTTTTGAAAATTCTTGCATTTTTTTATGTTTTTCAAAGCCTAACAACATAAAATCAATACCCTTAGAGTTGTTCCATTCGTCAAACTGCGCAAACTCATTTCCCATAAAGGTAAGTTTTTTGCCCGGGTGAGCATACATATACATTAAAAATGTGCGCATAAGGTCAAACTTTTGGTCATAGTCTCCGTACATTTTGTTTAATAGCGAACGCTTGCCATAAACAACTTCGTCATGCGAAACAGGAAGTACAAAGTTTTCCGAAAAGGCATAAAACATTGAAAATGTAAGTTTGTTATGATTGTCTTTTCTGAAAAATGGGTCAAGTTCAATATATTTAAATGTATCGTTCATCCAGCCGATATTCCACTTATAATTAAAGCCCAAACCGCCAATATATGGTGGTTTGGTAACCATTGGCCAAGATGTAGATTCTTCCGCAATCATCATAACATGAGGATATTCCATCAAAACAGAAGTGTTTAGCTTTTGCAAGAAAGATATAGCCTCTAAATTTTTGTTGTCGCCATTAACATTTGGAACCCATTCTCCCGGCTTTTTGTCATAATCAAGATAAAGCATTGATGCAACAGCATCTACTCTTATTCCGTCAATATGATATGTGTCGATAAAGAAGGTTGCGGAACTTATTAAAAATGATTGTACCTCTGTTTTTCCATAATCAAAGCGACGAGTTCCCCATTCCTTAAATTCAATTCTGTCCCAGCCTTGATTTTCAAACATATAACTGCCGTCCCACTCAACAAGACCATGCTCATCTTTTGGGAAGTGCGCAGGAACCCAATCCATAATAACGCCAATTCCCTCTTCGTGACAACGGTTAACAAAAAACATAAAGTCTTCGGGGGTTCCGAATCTGCTTGTAACCGAATAATAGCCCGTTACCTGATAGCCCCAACTTCCGTCATAAGGATATTCGGTTATAGGCATAAGTTCAATATGTGTATAGCCCATTTCTTTTGCATAACTTACAAGTTCGTCAGCAAGCATTCTGTAAGAATAATATCCGCCGTCTTTTGTTCTTTTAAAAGAAGCAAGATTTACTTCATAAATGTTTATTGGGCGTTCATAATGATTTTCAGAAGCTCTTTTTTCAAAAAACCTTTTGTCCGTCCATTCAAAATCTGGAAGAGTATAAACCTTTGAACAAGTTCCGCCGTTTGTTTCACTGTGAAAGGCAAATGGGTCTGCCTTCCAAAGCCTTCTGCCGTCGGCAGTTGTTACTAAATATTTATAGTTATCATACTCTTTTACGCTCTCAACAAAAACCTCCCACACATCACTGCCGGGAACTCTTGATAACTTGTTTGATTCTCCGTTCCAACCGTTAAAGTCACCCACAACACTAATTTCTTTTGCATTTGGTGACCAAACTCTGAACCATGCACCACCGTTTTCTGTGTGACAACCAAGAAGATTGTAACAGTGATAATAGGTTCCTTGGTGGAAAAGATAAATTTCCTTTGATTTTTCCATACTCTTTCCTTTTTATTTTTCTATTGTATTTTATTGCGTCATGTTGTTATAATATGTCGAAATTTTAATATTTTATAATTTATTTTATTATTTTTTGATTAAACATAATTTAAAATAATATTTTTTCTATTATCTGTTTTTCACTTTAATCAAATATTTTAAATATTTGTTATATTTGTTTTTTGCATAATTTGGATTAAGGCGATATTTCCAATTGCCGTCGCCTGTGCCCGGGGTGTTTATTCTTGCTTCACTTCCCTCACACAAAATATCTTGCATTGTTATTATGGAAACATTTGAATTTGTGCTTATTATATTTTCAATCGCCATGTGTGTTACAATTTCGTCCGAAACATTAAACGGCAAGTTCAAATATTCACATATTCGGTTTTTGGCTGCCCTATCTTTCAAAAAGCCCATGAATGTGTCGTTATCATGAGTTCCAAGATAAGCTACCGAATTTTTTTCATATTCATGTGGAAGGTGAATATTTTTGCTGTCACCGTCAAAAGCAAACTGCATAACCTTCATTCCCGCAAGACCTGATTTTTTTCTGAGCTCTCTTACATCGTCTGTAATTTCGCCAAGGTCCTCTGCGATAAGGTTGTGAATTCGGTTCTTTTTAAATTCGTCAAACAAATCTATGCCCGGGCCTTTAAACCATCTGCCTCTACTTATGTCTGTGTCTCCGTAAGGAACTGCAAAATATGATTCAAAGCCACGGAAGTGGTCTATTCTTATAAAGTCATAGAGTTTTGATTGATGCTTTATTCTTTGCACCCACCATTGATAATTTCGCATCTTCATGTATTCATAATCATAAAGCGGATTATTCCAAATTTGACCTTCTGGGTTAAAATAATCTCCCGGAACGCCTGAAACATAGCTTGGCTTTCCCGTGTCTTCGTCCATCAAAAAGCACTTTGTGTTGGCATACATATCAACGCTGTCCATCGAACAATAAATAGGAACATCTCCTATAATTTTTATGCCCTTGCTGTTGGCATAAGCTTTAAGTTCTTTCCATTGCTTGAAAAATAAGTATTGCAAAAATATGTAATAAATAATTTCTTCCGAATGTGATTTTATAAATTCAATGGTTTGGTCGCTGTCAATATTTTTGTATTCAGGAGGAAAGTTTGAATAATTAACACCAAGTTCGTCTTTTAAAACCATGTAAACCGCGTAATCATAAACCCATTCTTCATTTTCTTCAATAAACTTATCAATGTTTGTTGAATAATAAAGTTTGTCAAAAACATATCTAAGAGCTTCTGTTTTTCTTTTTCTGAACTCTGCCAATGGCAAATTACTGCTAAGTTTAAAAAAGTCAATTTCTTCTTCGTCTAAAATGCTTTCTATGTCAATATAAAGAGGCTCGCCCGCAAAAGCAGAAACACTGCTGTATGGTGAACCTACGGCATCTACACCACCAAGCGGAAGCACTTGCCAATATTTCATTCCAAGCTCTTCCAAATAATCCACAAATTCATAAGCCTCGTCAGAAAAACAACCAAATCCGTATTTGTTTGGTAGCGAAGAAACCGGAAGTAAAATTCCACAACCTCTTTCCATATTTTTTTCCTTTTTTATTTTATTTTTTGTTAATTTTTTTTGTACGCTTTTTTTATTTATTTTTTTATAATTTTTAAGCTCACTAATATTTTACAATATTAATTATTTTTAGTAAAACATTTTACCTCTATTTTTTTATATTTTATTTATATTTTTTAAAGGTATTTTTTATGATTTTTTTTAATTTTTCACAAAAAAAGAAGCAAATTTTTGATTTTGCCTCTTATTTTGTTAATTTTTTTTGATTTTTTGCGTTTTTCTTTTATTTTTTAATAATATTTAATTTTTTACAATAATATTCAAGATTTTGCCTTTTACAAAAATCACTTTAATAATTTCACCCGTAAGGTATTTTGAAATATCAGAATTTTCTTTTGCAATGTTTAATACTTCTTCTTGTTCGGCATTTTTTGAAACCTTAATTATTCCTCTTACCTTGCCCATAATTTGAACAGGAAGATCAAGTTCGTCAAGTTCAAGAGCAGACTCGTCAACAGAAGGAAAGGCTTGGTCTTCTAATTTTCCGTAGCCCATAATTTCCATAAGTTCGCTCGCCAAATGTGGAGCAAAAGGACTGATAATCAAAATTAATTTTTTGTAATCGCTGTTAGATAACTTGCTTACTTTATAAATTTCATTTACCAAAATCATTATTGCAGAAACCGCTGTGTTAAACTTATATGCATCAATATCGTTTTTAACTTTTTTAATAGCAGTGTTAATGGCAAATGCCAACTCTTTTGTTTCGCCGTCACCACTAACTATTTCTTGCAAATTCCAAATTCTTGTGAGCAATCTGTTACATGCCTTTAATCCTTCTTCGCTCCATGCCGCCGTTTCGGAATATTCACCGATAAACGACATCCAAACTCTCAGCGAGTCAGCACCGTATCTGTCAATCATTATTCTTGGATCAACTCCGTTGCCTGCACTTTTGCTCATTTTTTTGCCGTCTGTTCCAAGAATCAATCCTTGCGAAATTCTCTTTTTAAAAGGTTCTTCATTAGGAACAAGCCCCATATCAAAAAGAACTTTATACCAAAACCTTGCATAAAGAAGATGTCTTGTTGTGTGCTCGTTTCCGCCGTTATAAATTGCAACAGGAAGCCAAGCTTTTAATGCGTCCATAGATGCAAACTCGTTATTATTTTTTGGATCACAATATCTCATGTAATACCATGAAGAGCCCGCCCAACCCGGCATGGTGTCGGTTTCTCTTTTTGCAGGTCCTGCGCATTTTGGACAAGTGCACTTTACAAATTCTTCGATAACAGAAAGTGGGCTTTCTCCATCTTTTGTTGGTTCAAAGCTGTTTACCTTTGGCAAGGTTATTGGAAGGTCACTTTCTTTAACAGGTTGCCAACCGCATTTTTCACAATAAATCATTGGAATCGGTTCGCCCCAATATCTTTGTCTTGAAAAAATCCAATCCCTCATTTTAAAGTTTAATTTTTTGCGTGCAACGCCCAAATTTTCAAGCTTTTGAGCGATTTTTATTTTTGCTTCGCGAACAGTCATTCCGTCAAACTCGCAAGAATTTATAAGTGTTGAATTATTTTCAAGATATTCTTGTTTTTCATACGCTTTTTCTGAAATATTTCCGCCACAAATAACTTCAATTATCGGAATTCCAAACTTTTTTGCAAACTCAAAATCTCTTTGGTCATGACTTGGAACAGCCATAACTGCGCCCGTTCCATAACTTCCCAGAACAAAGTCACTTATATAAATTTCAACTTCTTTTCCGTTTGCTGGATTAATTGCAGAAATTCCCTCTAATTTAACACCCGTTTTTTCTTTGTTCATTTCGGTTCTGTCAAACTCGGATTTTTTTGCAGTGGCTTTTCTGTAAGCTTCAACTTCGTCAAAATTTTTGATCTTGTCTTTTAACTCGTCAATAACTTTGTTTTCAGGAGCAAGAACCATAAAGGTTATTCCGAATATTGTTTCTATGCAAGTGGTAAAAATGCTGAACTTTCCGCCTTGTTTTATTTCAAAATCAACTTCTTCACCCTCGCTCTTTCCAATCCAATTAAGCTGACTTTGTTTTATGTGAGGAAGGTAATCGGTTTTTACAAGGTCGTCAGCAAGTCTTTCACCGTATTTTGTCATTTTCAAAACCCACTGACTTTTTGACTTTTGTTCGGTTTCGCTATGGCACTGACAGCACTGTCCGTCTTCAACCTCTTCGTTTGCAAGCACTCCGCAGTTTGGGCACCAATTAACAAGAGTTTCTTGTTTTTCGGCAAGTCCTTTTTTAAAAAATTGAATAAATTGCCACTGTGTCCATTTATAATAATCTTCGTCGCAACTGTTTATTGTTCTGTCCCAATCAAAAGAAAGTCCAAGCCCTTTTACTTGCGATTGAAAAGTTTTAATATTTCTTGAAACAATCTCTTGTGGGCTTATTTTTTCACGAATCGCTGTTCTTTCCGCTTCCAAACCAAAGGCATCTGTTCCAAAAGGAAAAAGAACATTTTTTCCGCAAAGTCTTTCTTTTCTCGCAAGTGCATCAATTGCGGTATAGCTTCTGCAATGACCAAGATGCAACCCTATTCCGCTAGGATACGGAAATTCAATTAAAATAAATTCATTTTCTTTTCCGTTTTCATAGTTTTTGACAGAATATGTTTTGTTTTCTTCCCAAATTTTTTGCCATTTTTTTTCTATTTTTTGTGGCTGAAAATTATTCATAAAGCACCTCTGAAAATTTTTGGTAAATTTTGCTTAATTTTACCAGCTTAATATAGCACAAAATTTTGGTTTTTTCAATTAAAAAAAGCTTTTCATATTTATTTTAATAAACTTTGGCGGTGGATAATTTTATTGTAGCACAAAAAAGACAGAGTATGGTTATACCCCTGTCAATAAATTTTATTTTTTATTTATGTTTAATTGATTTTTTTCTCTTTGTTTCTTTCTCTTTCAAAATAAATATATTTTTAAATAATAATAGTAATAATATATGTTGTCAGTAATGTTAAAAACTGTTGTAAATGCCCAAAAATTAAGGTTTGATGCTGTTAATAAACTATTAAAAAAGTTAACAAATTGCCAAAAGTTATTAAAAGTTTTTAACAATGATTTTTGTATAATTATATTTTATTTTAATTTAATATAATTTTTTTGTGAAAATTAACTAAAAATTTTCGTCCAAAATTATTGTTTTTTTCGGGAACAATTTGTTTATTAAATCAAAATAACTTCCTAGTTCGGCGTTTTTGTTATCGATTTCGCAAACATTTATATCTTTTGCAAAACCTTTTCCTATACCTTCAATAACAAAAGAAGACAAAGATGAGGTAACATTTGTTATTTTGTCGGATTCAAGTTTAAACTCTTCTGCAAAAACAGAGAATGGCAAAACTTTTCCTCCAATGGTAAGTTCAGTTACTCTTCCGTCGTCGTTACTTGAAAAAGACAAAGAAGACAA
Organism: uncultured Eubacteriales bacterium; assembly: GCA_948787875.1. Lineage (GTDB taxonomy): Bacteria > Bacillota > Clostridia > Christensenellales > UBA1242 > RGIG1681. The sequence goes on along the minus strand of CAQFKO010000007.1, from coordinate 7,115 downwards.
GCTGGCAAGGCTGATACCCTGTTTGTTTAAAAACGAAAGAAGTTCATGTTTTTTTATTTCTTTTGACCAAAGTGTGTTTTGATTGTTGCAAACAAAATATGTTATTTTTGATTGTATTTCACTGTTTTGGTTATTATCAAAATTATCGGCAATGTTTGTATCTGCAAGAACTTGATTTGAAGTATAATTAATCAGACCTTTTATTCTTTTTGTTTGAGGTTCGCTTAATGGAACTTCTCTTGTTTTATTTTCAGATTTATAGCCATTTTTTATGTTTGTTCTAACAATTACCGAAAGAGCTTTTATGGTTTCGTCGTTAAGGTTTTCTATTTCTTCAATATTTTGTATTTCTTCAAAACAAACATGGTTTAGGTTATCGGCGGTTAATTGCTCACTTTTATTTGAACAACCGCTGATATAAAACATCATTATTACAGATAAAAACAATATTAATAATTTTTTCATACTCTTAGTTTTTGAAAATTATAAATAAATATGCAAAAATACTTTTATTTTGCAAAAAAATTCAAAGCGAGGCAAAAATTTAATTGAGAAAAAATGTATTATATGTTAATATTATATTATTATTAATTGGAGTGATATTATGAGAATTCCATCTGAACTGAAAGAACTTGCTTTGAAGTTTAAAGAAAATGGCCACAAGCTTTATATTGTGGGCGGATATGTTCGCGATGCTTATTTAAAAATTCAAAGTCTTGTTCGTGATGACATTGACCTCTGCTCTGATGTTACACCCAAGCAGTTAAAAGAAATATTAAATGGCTCTCTTTTTGAGGTAAAAAACCTTAACGAAAAGCTTGGCGTTATGGAAATTTTTGGAAAGAGAAGATATGAATATGCAACATTTAGGCGTGAGGTTTATGAAGATGAAGGTCATATTCCCGATAAAGTAGAGTTTATTAAAAGCCTTGAAGAAGACGCAAAAAGGCGTGACTTTAAAATAAACGCAATTTATTATGATATTTTGGCGGGAGAATATATTGACCCCGTAGGCGGAATTTCTGATTTGAAAGAACAAATAATCACAACGGTAAGAGCGCCAAAAGTTGTTTTTAATGACGATCCCGAAAGAATTTTAAGACTTATTAGATTTGCATCTTCAATGGGGCTTAGAATACCCGACGAAGAGTTGTGGTATGCTCGAAAAAATTCTTATAAAATTCAATTTATTTCTAAGTTCAGGCTCAGAAAAGAGTTTGAAAGACTGCTTACTGCCGACAGCGTTTATCCTGAACTATTGTACACAAAAGACGCGCATTTCAGAGCTATGGTTTTGCTGGGAGAGATAAAGTGCTGGAAATATATTTTGCCGGCAATGTATGAAATGGAAACCTCCAAAATGACGGACCACAAGGGCGAAAGAATTTATGACCATACCCTTAACTGTCTAAAAAACGCTTCGCCTTCAATAAGGCTTGCTGTTTTACTTCATGATTCAGCAAAACTCAAAACCATGGAAACAAAAAACAACTTTTTTGGTTCTCATGAGTTTATTGGCATGATTGTGGAAAAAAATCTTGGTATTGACGGGCTTGGATATTCAAAAGATATTGTTTCGAGAGTAATAAAAACCATAAAAGGTTATGACTTTAACTCTCTTTGCCTTGCTTCTAAAAAAACCGTTAAAAAATTTATTTTTGAAAACAAAAATGTTATTGAAAACATTATAGAAATAAAAACCGTTATTAGAAACGAAAACAAGCAAAACATGAGAAGAGTAAGAAGTGCAGAAGTGCTTAGAAACACTTTTAACCAGATGCAAGCGGAAAATGCACCATTTACACTTGCGGAACTAGCCATAAATGGCGACGATATAATAAGAAACTTTCCGCAAATTAATGTTGAAAATATAGACGATTTGCTAGACGAATTATTGTTCAAAGCCGCACTCAGTCCGATAAACAATCGCAAAGAAAATTTGTTGATTTTGGCAAACAAACTGATAAATTCAAAACGAGATTATTATATTGATCAATGATTTATATTTCGCTAATTAGTCTTTTTGTAACAACTATTTTGGTAACAAAATATTGCAGAAAAAAACAAAATATATCAATTATTGTTGAAAAAATTAATAAAAATTAAAAAAATTCGCATAATAAGAGTATGAAAAATGGAAGAAAAACATTTTTTGTGCTCTTGTTTTTTTTGATGCTTGGCACATTGTGCTTGGCTTTTTTTGACAACAAAAATAATTTGAAATTTGTTTCTGCTGCCTCAAATTCAAATAATTTGCAAAACTATGAATTTGAGTTTAGTTATAATGGAAAAAAATTCAAATATTTATCGAGTGAAATTTTGCCAAAACTTGAACTTACAGAAGGGCAAAAAAGTTGCATAACTTCGCCACAAAAAAGAATAGAAACCTTTAACAAAATAAAAATATTTCTTGAAACTGATTATGATGCACTGTTGTATTGTTATCCCGAACTTGATTTTATTTTAGACAAACTTACTTCTGCGATTTATATAAACGCAATTCCGCCCGAAGTTATTGTTAACAAAAACACTTGCACAATCAATTTTGACGAAGGAAGAGAGGGTCTTTTTTTAAACAAAGAAATATTTACAAAATTATTTATAAGCGAAGCAAATAAGTGTGAAAACAAAATAATTTTTGACCTTAAAACAGAAACTTATTTTGAAAGCAGCGACTTAAAAGAAAACATGAAAGAAAAAGGCTGTTTTTCAACAAACTTTTCTTCCAGCAACGAGGCAAGAAAAAACAATATAAGAGTGGCGCTTTCTTCGTTTGACGGGCTTATGCTTGAAGAGGGAGAAATGCTTAGCTTCAATTCAGCGACGGGTGTTAGGTGTGCTGAAACGGGCTATATGCCCGCAAAAATAATTTCTGGCGGAACATTCAAAGAGGGCTATGGCGGTGGGGTGTGCCAAGTAAGCACAACGCTTTATAACGCTTGCTTGCTGGCAGGGCTTGAAATTGTTGAGGTGCACAATCACTCTCTTCCCGTTTCTTATGTTGAGCCAAGCTTTGATGCAATGGTTAATGTGGGGTCTAGTGACCTTATTGTCAGAAATAATTCGGGCGGAAGAATTTTGTTTACAACTTCATATAAAAATGATATTTGCAAAGTAAAAATATTCGGAATAAAAAACAAATATAAAATTACAAGGCATTCCGAAAAAACCAAGATTATTCCCGCAGAACCCGACCAAATTTTAACAGACTATATAACTTACTCTCCTGACCTTGAAAGAGGTGAAGAAAAAAGAATAAGCTATGCAAAAGACGGTTTTTGTTCAAACGGCTATTTAAATTATTATAATAGTAATGGCGAACTTGTGGAAACCAAGTTAGTAAGGTCTAACAGATACAACCCAACAAAAGGAATTATTGTAAAAAGAGACTATTAAAAAAATAAAATTAAATATATTTAAAAAGAAAAAAGGATATTAAAACTAATATCCTTTTTAATTGCTTGATTCAAATTGACTGTTATAAAGGTTTGCATAAAAGCCTTTCTTTTGAAGAAGTTCTTTGTGAGTGCCTTGTTCAATGATTTGACCTTTGTTCATAACCAAAATAATGTCTGCCGAAGTGATTGTTGAAAGACGGTGAGCAACAACAAAGCTTGTTCTGCCTTTCATCATGGTGTCGAACGCATCTTGAACGCTTTTTTCGGTTCTTGTGTCAATGTTACTTGTTGCTTCGTCTAAGATAAGCATCGGAGGTTTTAAAAGCATTACCCTTGCAATACAAATAAGCTGTTTTTCGCCTTGCGAGAGGTTGCTTCCGCCCTCTATGATTTCTGTGTCATATTTTTTTGGAAGTTTTTCTATATATTCATGAATGCCTGCAAGCTTTGCCGCTGCGATAATGTCTTCAATCGGAGCATTTGGATTTCCGTATGCAATGTTTGCTCTTATTGTAGAGTTAAACAGCCATGTGTCTTGCAAAACCATGCCGTATTTGGCTCTTAAACTGTTTCGTGAAACCTCTTTTATTGGAGTGTCGCTCACGGTAATATAGCCCGAGTTAACATCGTAAAAGCGCATTAAAAGGTTTATGATTGTGGACTTTCCGCAACCCGTTGGTCCAACAATTGCAACCTTTTGACCTCTTTTTACCGAAAGGTTAAGGTTTTGAATAAGCTGTGTTTTTGGAACATAAGAGAAGTTAACGTTTTTAAGTTCAACTTCGCCGGTGCAGTCAAGCAAATCAGGAAGAGCTTCGTCACTAGGTTCATTTTTTTCTTCCAACACCGTGAACACACGGGCTGCTGCCGCAAAGGCTTGTTGAATGTCAGTTACTTGGTCACTTATGTTGGTAAACGGCTCACCAAAGCTGTTAGCATAAGATAAATATGATGTTATTGTTCCGACCAAGATTTCACCGTTTAAAGCCAAGATACAGCCAAACAAACCTACCGCGCCATAAACCAAGCCATTTATAAACCTTGTTGATGGGTTTGTAAGAGTGCTGTAAAAAATGGATTTCTTTGCGGTGGTAGCATAGCGTTCGTTTAAAATTTTAAAGTTTTCTATGCTTTTTTCTTCATGGTTAAATGCCTTTACAATTCGCTCTCCACCGATATATTCCTCTAAGTAGCCCGAAATTTCGCCTTGAAGGTCGACTTCTTTTTTTACATGCTTTTTTGATTTTTTAACAATAATGAGTGAAATAATAATGCTTAGCGGAGTAAGAATGATAATTATTGCGGCAAGTTTTAAATTAAGAAGCAGCATTGCAACAAAAGTTCCCACAATTGTTGTTAAGCCCGAAAGTGCAACCGCAAAGCTTTCTAAAAAGCCGTCAGTCATTATGTCAATGTCGTTAATCATTCTTGAAATAAGGTCACCGTGCGAGGTTGTGTCAATATAGCCGATTGGCAGGTTTTGAAGTTTTTCAAAAAGTTTGTCGCGGATTGTGAAAGTTCCTTTATAGTTATAATTTGCAAGGCTGATTTTGTTAATAAAGTTTGTTATTGCCGAGCCAAGTGCCAGCCCCAAAACAATGAGCATATTTATATAAAGGCTGTTAAAATCAACATTTCCAACACCAACTGCGCAGTTAATACACTTTCCGATAAAGATTGGCAAGAACACATTGCACAAGGTATTTAAAACATCCATAAATAGCGACAAATACAAATAAAATCTGTATTGCCTTGCGTAGAAAAATACTTTTCTGAGGGTTGCAAAAGTGCCTTTTTTTCCCGAATATTTTTGTTTGAATTTTTTTGTGTAGTCTGCTCTCATATCATTTGAGGAGAGGCGTGAATAATCTTTCATTATCGTGCCTCCTTCTTGTTTTGAGAGTAATGAATTTCTTGATAAACTTTGCATCGTTCAAGAAGTTCTTTGTGCGTACCAACATCAACGATATTTCCGCTGTCAATAACCACAATTTTGTCCGCGTCTTTAATTGAGTTTGTTCTTTGAGTTACAATGAAGGTGGTTGAAGAAGAAAGCGACGATCTGATTGCTTTTCTAAGTTTTGCGTCGGTAGCAAAGTCAAGCGCACTTGAAGCGTCATCAAGAATAATAATGTGAGGATTTCCAACAAGTGCTCTTGCAATGGTAAGCCTTTGTCGTTGTCCGCCCGAAAAGTTTGTTCCGCCTCTGTTGACGCGGTGTTCCAAAAAGTCTGGATAATCATGAACAAAGTCATAAGCCTGCGCAATTTTCAAAGCCTTAATAATTTCTTCGTTGGTGGCTTCTTGCTTTCTCCAACACATATTAGATCTTATTGTTCCTTCAAACAAAGTCGGATTTTGAGGAACAAGGCCGATAATGTTTCTTAAATCTTCAACATTATATTTTTTTACATTTGCACCACCGACCAAAACCTCGCCGTCAGAAACATCATAAAATCTTGGAATAAGGTTAACGATAGAGCTTTTTCCGCTGCCCGTGCCTCCGATAACACCAATTATTTCACCGGGGTTGGCTTTTAAATTTAATCCGGCAACTGCGTTTTTCATGTTTGAATAAGAAAAATTAACATTTTTGAATTCAACTTCGCCAAGTTCATTATTTTCAAAATCGATTTTAAATGGATTTGCAGGGTCTTTTATAGAGTTTTTAATCAAAAACAATTCATTGATACGATCGCTTGAAGCATTAAGTCTTGTTACAATTGTAATTAAACTTGAAATACTAACAATACAAGTTGAAATTGTTCCGAAATAATCGATAAATGCAATTAGTTTTCCTTGTGTAAGCCCGCCGACATTTATTTCTATGCTTCCGAAATAAAACAGTGCAATGATGGCTAAGTTAACCACAATCGAAATAAGCGGAGCCAGCGCAGCTTGAATCGCACCGTGCTTGAATTGAGTGTTTATTAAATCATAGTTTGAATTTTTGAATTTTTCGGTTTCGTAGTTTTGTTTGTTAAAGGCACGAACAACCCTTACGCCTGTTAAGTTTTCGCGAGTTATATCTGTGGTTTTGTCTAATTTTGTTTTTATCAAAATAAGCAAAGGTTTAAGTTTTTTCATTATTAAGATTAAAATCAAAATAATTATTGGAATAATTATAATAAATACAATGCTAAGTTTTAAATTAATAAAAAGTGACATTATCAGCGAACCAACAAGAAGAATGGGACCTCTTGTAATCATTCTTAAAACAGAGCCCACACCGGCTTGAATGTTTCTTACATCATTAACAGAGCGGTTTAATAATGTGGTTGTGCTGAATTTGTCTAGTTCGGCATGAGAAAGTTCGTTGATATGCTCAAATATTGAATTTCTTATATCGCGTCCAAGCCCCGTTTGAACAAAAGCAGAACATTTGTGGCTGGAAACGGCAAAAATTACGCCAACAATATTAAGAACCAACATTAATGCACCATTCCAAATAATATAGTTCATATCTTTGTTTGCAATGCCAACATCAATAATAAGTGCCATAATATAGGGAACAAAAAGTTCCGCAACGGTTTCTACACCCTTTAAAAGCGGTGCGGCAATTGTTGCGGCTCTATACTTTTTCAAATAAGTAATGCACGAAAATTCTCTTTTTGATTTAACTTTATTTTTCATTTTTATTTAAACCGTTGCTTAATTTTTATTTTAATTGTATAATGTGAATACATTATAATTCATGAAGCAATTGCAAGTCAAACG
>CAQFKO010000006.1:34510-36454 GCA_948787875.1 uncultured Eubacteriales bacterium | reverse complement strand
CTTACATGATTGATATTGAAAGGCAAGATACTTCCACAAATGTTATATCTATTTTATTAATATGTCTGTTAATTGTTGAAATTGTATTTATTGTAATTATGCTTGTTAAATTACGTAAGCTTAAAAAAATTGTAGAACAAGAAAATAATGAAAGGAAGTAAACATATGGCAATAGGAATATTTTTAAATAATATTAAGAGCCTATCTAATAATTGTTTATGGTTAGTTGTTATTTTGTCTACTATAACGTTATTTATATTGTTCATAGTTTTTTGCTATACTATTAGTATTAAAACTAATAAAAACAAAGAAACCAAGCAACAAGAACGAAAAAATGATTTTGATGAAGCTAATTTAACAAATAAAATAGAGGAAATTAAAGAAAATCCTAAAACTATAAGTTTAGACTCCGAATTAGTTAAAATTGTTGTAAATCCGTTATTATCTACTAAATACGCTAAAAACCAAACAAGTACTATTGAACTTCTTAACGAACAAAAGCAAGATGAAAATTCCCATAGTCAAATAAATGAACCCAATGTAAACCAAGCTTATAACGCACAATCAAAAGAAGATATATTATCTAAACTTATTTTAGATAACGAGAAAAACTTAAATAGTATTAACGAGATTAAGCAAATGCTTAGCTTAAAAGAAGAAAAGGCAGTTCAGCAAAATTTATATAAGCAAAGTGAAGATTTGACTAAGAGCGAGCTAAGCGAAAGGTTAAGCAGAATTGAAAGTTTTCTTAAAAATGAAAGACAAGAAGATACTAGCTCAGAACTTGAAGCAAGACAAAATGCCAAAATAGAAAATTTGTATAATGAGCTTAGCAGCAAGATAGCTAGTGCCGAAAAGCTTATTAAAGAAAACATTGAGCGAGGCGCTGATACAAGTAGTGAAAATGAAAGTGGGCACTATATTAAGTTGATGATTGAAGAACTTGGCGATAAAATAGATCAAGTAGAAAAAAATATAAATAGTAATAAAGTTCAAGAAACTAAAAGTTCAGTTGATGAAAGGCAAGATGCCGAGCTTAAAGCTGCTATAGATATGTTCAATGATAAAATAGAGAAGGCAGAAGCCAACCTTTCTGGGAAATCGGCAACAGTTGGTGAAGACAAGTTTAATGACTATTTGATTTCTAGCTTTAAAACTATTAACGAAAGGCTAGATAAAATGGAAGACCTTTTTAAAGAGCAAAATGAAACCATTCTTAAAAAGGAATTAGACAATACGCAAAGAGAGCTCGAAAAAGCTGAACGTGACAAGTTCATGGAAAAATTAGTTGAAAAGTTTGCATCTAAAGATAATTTTCTTTCTAATGAGGAACTACTTGAAAAGTTAGTTGCAAAAGAAGTGTCTAGGCAAAAAGATACGTCAAAATTTGAACTTGTCGAAAAATCTCAAGCCAATATAGAGTTTAAACAGGCTGATAAAATTGCAAAGGAAGAAACAGTAAGTGTTCCTACAGTGCCTTTAAATAAATTTGAAGATAAAATTCTTAAAAACACTATTGAGGTTTTGAGTTCTGGTAAGCTTACTTTAAAACAAGCTTATGCAAAACTATCTACTGAACAAAAAAGATATTTTGATTTACTTAAAATATATGCAGAGGGGAAGCCACTAGCTCGCACTAAAGAGGTTAAAGCATCGCTTAATATTGGCGTTGGAACTAAGCATTATATCCAACTTGGCATTAAAAAAGGAATAGTTATTGCAAGCTTTAATAACGAAAGCGAAGAACTAATGATGCTAAGACTTAATGGTAAGAAATTATTAAAACCAGAACCTACTAAGATTAAAGTGGTTGATAGGGCATCTTACGAAACTGCTAAGCAGATGGTAGATATAAGAGTAGAGCAAGTTAGTCGCGAATTAGAAGCTGTTAGAGATTTAAGACGTGAAAAACAAAAACAACGCTATGAAGAGTCTAAAAAATCT
>CAQFKO010000006.1:0-34500 GCA_948787875.1 uncultured Eubacteriales bacterium | reverse complement strand
ATCTATAGCCCCGGCATCAAATCTTAATATTAATATAAAAAAACATACCTTTCGGTATGTTTTTTTAACTAAAATTTTCGTAAAAGTTTAACTTAAATAGTTATCAAAAACTTATATTACTCTGTTAAAATATAGAACAAATATATTATTATTTAAATATATGGCGAGGGTTATAAAAAAATAAGAAAATGTGCTTATTTTATTTTGTTCACTCACATAGATGGGTAAGGATCATATTGCATTTTATAAAAATTGGTCGGAATGCGGGCGAAAAATATTGTAGGGTCTAATATGTTTTAGTTGTTTAATATAAAATACAGTTAATTTGAATTTTTTTGAACTATTATGACATTTTTTGCATAAAATAATTGAAGTATTATGCTAATTTTGCTAAAATATATTATAGAAGGTGATAATAGATATGAAGTTTTTTGAGTATATGCCTCAGGGCGATTTTAAAATGTTGAATTTAGCACATATATTGATTATTGTTTTTGGGCTTTTGGCAATTGTGATTGCGTGCTATTTGCTTAGAAAGGTATCGCACAACAAGGTTGAAACCATTTTAAAAGTGTGTGCAATAATAGGGCTTGTTATGGACCCGCTTTATTGGATTTGGGAGCTTTTCACAACCAAAACTTTGCACTTTGAGCAAACTTTGCCATTTTATTTTTGTTCGCTGTTTTACTTTACTCTTGCTTTTGCCGTATTTTGCAAAAGTGCAAAAGTCAAACAAGTTTGTTATTCATATTTAGCAACATTCAATATTTTTGCGGGACTCATGGGTCTTATTCTCAACAACAACCTAAACTATTATTCGGTTTGGAGTTTTGTTGGAATTAGAACATTGGTTTTCCATTTATTAATGTTGTTTGTGTCTTGCCTTATTTGGTTTACAAAATATTACAAACCACAAATAAAAGACCTTTACAGATTTATGATTCCTCTTGGAATAATGTTTGTGCCTGCGTTTATAGTAGACAAAATTTGGGGCTTTGACTATTGCTATTTGAACGGCGGAAAAGAAACTATTATTGAATATATCAGTTCTGCAATGCCAAATATTATTTATATCATATTGCTTTATATCGTTATTTATATTACAGTTGTTGCGGTATTCTATATTCCTACAATAGTAAAATATGTTAAACAAAATAAGCAGGAGAAAATAGTTGGATAATAGTTTTAAAAACAAATTCAAAGATTGGTTATCAAGATATGGTTATGCCATAATATTAACGGCAATTGTTCTTTTGGTTGATTGTGTGGTTTATTGGCTCACAAGACCTATTGCCAGAAATTTTAAAGTTTTTGATTTCACCATTCATGGTTTTGACGACAAAGTTCCATTGATAAAATTATTCTTTATTCCTTATTTGTTGTCTTATCCATATTGGTTTATTGCGCCTATTATTGCGGCAAAGAACAAAAGGCGTTTTTGCAATTGGTTTGTTGCGGTAATGATAAGTTTTTTGATTGTCGGAATAATTTATTGTTTTATGCCAACAACAATTGTGAGACCAATTGACGAAATGCTTCAAAGTGACAGCGTAATAGATAATTTTATCGGAAATTTCTATTTGTTTGACGGCGGATATGTTCCGTTTGGCTGTTTTCCAAGTATTCATTGTTTGCTTAGTGCATTCTGTTATATTGCGGTCAGGGGTCAAAAGAACATTCATATTTCAAATCGAATCGGAATTTTGATAATGGATTTGCTGATACTTTTAGCCACTCAATTTACAAAACAGCACTATATTGTTGACCTTATTTCTGCGGTATTTCTTGCAGAGTTTACATTCTTTATTTGTAACAGATTTAATTTTGGTCAAAAGTTAGAAAACTTAATTAACAAAATCGAAAGCAAGTTCAAAAAAACCGCAGAGCAAAAAGAATAAAAAATTGCCCTATTGCAAATGATAGGGCATTTTTTTAGTTTTAAATTTAAGGCATTTTATATTAAAATATTTTAGGGAACAAAATGGAAATAAAACAAGAAAATAAAGAAAGTTATTTATAATTTAATTTTCTGTATTTTCAGCTTATAAGCGTTCGAATTAAAATTAGAAATCGAAAATTTGGTTAAGTCAGCCAAATTAATTATTAAAAAACGCTGAATAAAATTCTTAACGCCAAGCAAAGTTAAAGTTTAAAGAGAAGGCAATTTCGCCCTCTCTTTTTTAGTGCAAAAATATCTTTTAAATAATTTTGAAATTATTATTTTTTATAATATAATTATTAATGTAAATATAATTTGTAAAGGTATGATATGAAAATTTATATAATAAGGCACGGACAGACCGATTTAAATAAACAGCACAGGGCGCAAGGAAGAAAGGGGTTACCCTTAAATGAAGACGGGCTGACGCAGGCAAACTTGCTTGGGCAAAACCTAAAAGACATAAAGTTTGATGCAATATTTTCTTCACCACAAGAAAGGGCGTTGCAAACGGCAAGGCTTGCAAGCGGACAAGAACCGATTGTTGATAACAGGCTCAATGTTTATGACCTTGGCAGTGCGGATAACCTTTTGTATTCCGAGATAAAAATGGTCGGCAACATTCCCGACCCCGAAATTTATGCCGGGGTAGAAGAGCCTAATGCTTTTGTAAAACGCTTAAACAGTTTTATAAATGATTTAATAAAACAGTTTGGAAATACAAACAAAAACATCTTAGTGTGCGGGCACAAATGCACATCGGGCTATATTTGCGCTTACTTTGAAAACAAGCTTTGTTGTGAAGACTTTTTGAAATTTTCTCCCTCTAACGGAAAATACAGCGTTATTGATACAACAAACTTTGAAGCTACCACAAAGGCAGAACTTAGCATACGAAAAAAATTTCATAAAGAGCTGTTTTCAAACTTTTGCAAAGCAATAAATGATTATAAAATGGTTGAACCAAACGACAAAATTGCGGTTTGCATTTCGGGCGGAAAAGACAGTATGTTGATGGCAAAACTTTTTCAAGAATTAAAAAGACATAACAAGTTTTTGTTTGATTTGGTATTTTTGGTTATGGACCCCGGTTACAGCAAAGCCAATCGACAAAAAATAGAAAACAATGCAAAACTTTTGGGAATAGATCTAACAGTTTTTGAAACTGAAATTTTTGACAGTGTAACGCATATAGAAAAGTCGCCTTGTTATATTTGCGCAAGAATGAGAAGAGGGCATTTGTATAACAAAGCCAAACAGCTGGGTTGCAACAAAATTGCATTGGGGCATCATTTTAATGATGTTATAGAAACAATTTTAATGGGCATGCTCTATGGCGCGCAGGTTCAAACCATGATGCCAAAATTAAAGAGCTCAAACTTTGAAGGCATGGAACTTATCAGGCCAATGTATTATATAAAAGAAAAAGATATTATACATTTTGCAAAATACAATAATTTGGAATTTATTGCTTGTGCGTGTAAGTTTACGGAGCAGTGCAAAGAGCAGTGTTTGGAAGACAAGGAAGAGAGTTCAAAACGAAAAAAAGTTAAACAAATTATTGCAAAACTTGCAGAGAAAGACCCTCAAATCGAGCAAAATATATTCAAAAGTGTAGAAAATGTTAATTTAAGCACAATAATTGCATTTAAAGATAAACATGGAAAAAAACATAATTTTGTTGACGAATACTAATTAGTCAAATTTATTATGTAAAAAATTGCCGCTAATTTAGAGGTAATTTTTATACTAAATATAAAATTGCAAGGCTGGAAGCAAGAGAGGCTATTGAAATTATTATTCCATATTTAACAAATTGTTTTACAGAAAAATCAACTTGCTTTTCTTTTAAAATTTTAAGAAACATAATTCCCGCAAGTGCCCCGACGGGAGATAACAAAGCTCCAAGATTAGAGCCGATTATAGTTGCATAAACTGCCATCAGGTCAAAAGTTCCGCTTCCTAAAACAGAAGCAAAAAGTGTTGTCATAGGAATATTGTTCATAATGTTCGACATCAAAAAGCTGGTTGTTCCATAAACCAAAACGCTGTTTGTGTTAGAAAAAATGTTGCTGATAATTTTTATTACACCATTAACATTAAGGCAAGTAATAATCAAAAACATTGAAATCAAAAAGGGAACAAATGCCCAAGGGGCTCTTAGTGCAGAGTTTAAAACAAACTTACAGTTTTGCTTTTTTATTGAACAAATAATAAGGTTTGAAACAATTTCAAAAATCGCAAAACCAAGTGCAATATACCACATTTCTAAATTTAAATAAGAAGATATAGCAAGCAAAATTGTGCAACAACCAAGAATAATTGCGTTAAAAATAACAAGTGGTTTATCAATTTTTATTTCAATAATATCTGATTGTTCGATTTTTTGTTTAAGCTGTTTTTTGAATAAAACAAGCAAAACCAAAAGCGAAACAATTGCGCAAACTATTGTAGGCAAAACCATTTTCAAAAAATAAGAAACAAAATCAATATTTGCAAACGAAGCCAAATAAACATTTGTGGGGTTGCCGATAACCAAAGTCATGCTCCAAGTGTTAGCCGCAACAAAGGTAGAAAAAACATACGGTGTTGGGCTGATATTGCTGTTTTTGCAAAAGTAACAAATAAAGGGAACAAAAGCCAAAATCACAATATCGTTAGATGTGAACACCGTTAGCACAGACACCATTAAATAAAATATTAAAAAAAGTTTGAGTTGACTGTTTTTTGCAAGTGCTGTGCACTTTGTTGCAAGGTAGTTAAAAAATCCAAGATTGTCAAGCGTGATAGAAAGTATTGTCATGCTTAAAAAGAAAATCAAAATTTTTAATGGATTTATGGAAGAGTTTGAAACTAGCGGTCTAAGCACATCTTTAATATTTGATATATTAATTAAAACAACAACTATTGCACCCAAAAGGCTTATTACCCAATACAAAGAAAGCTTTTTGAATTTAAAATCAAGCAAAAGACTTGTTATCACCAATGCGCAAGTAATTATTGCTATAATTATTGTAGAAATACATTTTGCATCCATAATTTTCCCTATATTATTTCATTATAATTTTTTCCAAAGTATTAGCAGATTCTTTTATATTTTTGCTATCGAATAAAAAAGTGTGCCCGCCAAGGTTTTCAAAAGGCTTTAAGTTTTCTTCTCGATCGTCAATAAAAATGCTCTCTTTTGGGTCAATGTTCCACTTTTCAATTGCAAAGTTATAAAGCTGTGGATTTGGCTTCATAATATGAGCATAGCAAGAAAAAACCATGTCGTCAAATCCAAGAAAACTAAGTTTTTGAATCAGTTGGTCGGCAAGTTCTTTGCCCATATTCGATAGCACAAATAATTTGTGGCCGTTAGCCTTTAATTTTTTTGCAAGCTCAAAGCTCTCTTCAAAATAAACTTGGCTATTTGGCTTTCTGCGATAAGCAAAAATTTCTTCAAAAATTTCCGCCGGTTCGCCAAAATCTTTTTCAACGCACGCAGACAGTTCCGTTTCGGATAAATAGCCATTGTCATAATCAACATAAGGCTTATAAGAATGTTTGCAATATTTTTTATAAAAATCTTTCATACTTAGGTCAGCGTAATGGCTGCCGTATTTTTCTTTATTGTTTTTAGAAAGATGTTCACAAATTTTTGCATCAAGAAGTGTTCTTAAAACTCCGTCAACATCAAAGATAACATTTTTAATCATTTTCATTCTCCTTGTTATAATCATTGAAGTTTTCTGGGTCTCTGATTTCCAAAAAATTACGCTTAATAAGCGGAATATTTTTTCTTACAATAATTGCTGCGATTTCAACAATAATCAAAATAATTGTTATTATGAAAGATAAAATTGCATAGCCGATAGCCGAAACATCGGCTCTTCCTGTGTTGACAACCGCACTTATTATTGTTGCGATTGAAAGCACGAAGTTCACAATTCTTACCAAATAGTTCAAAAACTTTGTTGCGCTTTTGTAATTTTTTAAACGATATTTAAGCTTTTTTCGGTTACCAAGACTAATTATTAACAGCAAAAAGAAAGATACGGCATAAATAATAAGCATAACAAAAATAAACTTTCCAAGAAAGCTTTTTTCGTCCGTCATTTTGTAGGTTACAAAAAGAGTGTAGCAAGAATAAAGCACAATTGACACAACGTTAAAAATAAGCAAAAATACTTGTTTTTTTGTGATATAATCTTCTTTTTTTGCTCGTGCAGGAGACTTAGCCACATTAGACTCTTTTTCTTGATTTTTTTTCTTAAAACAATTAGCCATAACTAAATTATATCTGTTTTAAAGGTTTATGTCAAAGCCAATCAACAATTTATTTTTATTGATTTTTGTAATAATTAAAAAAACTTTTGCGGTTGCAAAAATAATTGACGATAGTTATTCAATATGATAATATATTTTTGTTAAAGAAAATTTGCTTTAACAAATCATTTTAGGAGATTAAATTATGAAAAAGAAATATGTTTGTCCTGTTTGCGGATATATTTATGAAGGTGAAAATCCACCTGAAAGATGCCCACTTTGCAATGCTCTTATGGAAGAAGCAAAAGGTGATATGGCTTGGGCTGCTGAGCATGTTGTTGGAGTTGCAAGCGATGCTCCGGAAGAAATTGTTGAAGGACTTCGTGGAAACTTTTTAGGCGAGTGCAGTGAAGTTGGAATGTATCTTGCAATGAGTCGTGTTGCATTCAGAGAAGGTTATGCAGAAGTAGGAATGTATTTTGAAAAAGCTGCGATGGAAGAAGCTGAGCATGCCGCAAAATTTGCAGAACTTCTTGGCGAAGTTGTAACCGCTTCAACAAAAAAGAATTTGGAAATGCGTGTTGATGCCGAATGTGGTGCAACTGCCGGAAAAGTAGAACTTGCAACCATGGCTAAAAAATTAAACCTTGATGCAATTCACGACACCGTTCACGAAATGGCTCGTGACGAGGCAAGACACGGTAAGGCATTTAAAGGCTTGCTTGAAAGATATTTCAAATAATATAAAAAACTTAAAACAAAAACACCAAACAATTTAGCTGTTTGGTGTTTTTTTAATAAAAACTTTTATGTTTAAAAATATTAAATAAATAAAAGTAATATTTAAAATTATATTTATTATTTTAAATACATAAGAAGAACTGTTATATCGGCTGGGTTAACGCCCGAAATTCGACTTGCCATTCCCACGGTCATTGGCTTTATTTCGTTAAGTTTTTCTCTGGCTTCAAGTCTTAAACCTTCAAGTTTAAAATAGTCAATATCTTGCGGAATTCTTTTTTCTTCAAGTTTTTGTTCTTTTTCTATTTGAAGCATTTGTCTTGATAAATAACCGTCATATTTTGTGTCAATGCCGGCAGCATTAAGAACATCTTTGTTATAGCCTTTAAAAAGTTTTAAAAATTTGTTGAGTTTTATTAAGTCAACACTTGGTCTTTTTAAAAGGTTTTCCACACTTGTTGGCTCTTTTATTTCCGATTCGCCAAGCTTTGTTAAAAACTCATTTAGTTCTTTGGTTGGCTTAACGGTTTTTTTAAGTTCTTTTTTAAGACTTTCAAGTTGCTTCATTTTTTGCTTAAATTTTTTGTAGCGTTCGTCATTAACAAGACCAACACTTCGCCCTATTTCCGTCAGTCTTCTGTCTGCATTGTCTTGCCTTAAAATAAGTCTGTATTCTGCACGGCTGGTCATCATTCGATATGGTTCGTCTGTGCCTTTTGTGGTAAGGTCATCTACAAGCACACCGATATAGGCTTCATTTCGCTTCAAAATAATTTGCTCTTTTTGTCTGAGAAAAAGGGAAGCGTTTATTCCTGCCAAAATGCCTTGCCCCGCAGCTTCTTCGTATCCGCTTGTGCCGTTGATTTGCCCCGCACAAAAAATTCCTTTAACTTTTTTAAACTCCAAAGTAGGAAGAAGACTTAGCGGATTAATGCAATCATATTCAATAGCATAGGCATATTTTAAAATTTTGGTATTTTCCATTCCCTCAACGCTTTCAACCATTTTGTGTTGAAGGTCGGTAGGAAGGCTGGTGCTCATGCCTTGAATATAAATTGTGTTATCGTCAAGAGTTTCTGGTTCAAGAAAAATTTGATGTCTGTCTTTGTCTGAAAACCTAACAAACTTTGATTCGATTGACGGACAATATCTTGGACCCGACCCCGTGATAACTCCGCTATACATTGGGGCTTTGTCTAGATTTTCCATAATAATTTTTTTGGTTTCGGGAGAGGTATAGCCAAGCCAGCAAGAGCGAATGTTTTTGTTGGCTTTTTTTGTTAGGTAAGAAAATGTCTGAATGTTTTTGTCGCCCTTTTGTTCGGTAAACTTTTTGTAATTGATTGTGTTTCCGTCAACTCTTGGGGGAGTTCCTGTTTTAAATCTTCTGATTTCAAAGCCGATTTTTTCAAGCGACTTTGTAAGTTTTGAGGCACAAGGAAATCCCGAAGGCCCGCCCTCTGTTATAATTTCGCCTGTTATTGTTCTTGAAGAAAGATATACACCTGTGGTAATAACAACTGCCTTTACCTTAAAGGTTTTGCCGTCAACCGTTTTTACGGCTTCAAGTTTGCCATTGTTTACCACAATTTCACTGCATTCGCCGTCAAAAATTTTTATATTTTCTTCGGCTTCAAGAGTAGCTTGCATTGAGCGGTGATAACCTGTTTTGTCAACCTGCGCTCTAAGGCTTTGAACAGCCGGACCTTTGCCCATGTTTAACATTCTCAGTTGAATAGTGTTTTTGTCAGCCTGAATGCCCATTTCTCCGCCAAGTGCATCAACCTCACTCACAATTTGTCCCTTTGCCGTTCCGCCGATACTTGGGTTGCATGGCAAAAACGCAATGTTGTCACGAAGAAGATTAATCACAAGAGTTTTTTGTCCTGTTCTAGACAGGGCAAGGGCGGCTTCACAACCCGCATGGCCCGCACCGATAACAGCAGCATCAAAAACCTCACCGTCGGTGAAGTTATATTCTTTGTTTTGTTCATTTTTTGCATAGTCTGTTATATCATAGTTTGTTGTTGCCATTATTTCTCCTGTGTTTTTAGTTTGGTTGGCATATCCCCATAGGCTTTTAAGTAGGGAAGATCCATAACTTTGAATTTAAAACCAAACTTTTTAAACAAATTTCTGCTGTTATGATTGTATTGGCTAATATAAGCGAACATGGTTTTTGGCTCTTTTCCATAGAGGGTTGTTAAACACTCGCCCAGCTTAGAAAGAATTTCCGTACCCATTCCCTTAGCTTGATAATCAGGGTGAATAACAATATGTTGCAAAAATATTTCGGGGCTGTCAGTGCTAAGGTCATGAGTAGAGAGTATTAAAAATGCCACAATTTTTGCTTCTGAATTTTTTGCAACAATAATATTTTTTCGTTCGTCGTCACCGATAGGATATTGTTCAAAGTTTGTGGTTATAAGTTCTTTTAAATTTAAAATCAAACCTTCTTCAAGAATAAAGTCAAAAATGCTTTTAAACTTGGGTTCGCTTAAATGATTGTCCCACTCACTAATAAGGTCAAAGTCGCCCACTAGGTCAATTTCACTCAAAGTAATATTATTCATATTATTTTCCTAAACAAAATTTTTTGAAGATAGCGTCAATAATATCTTCGCTTGCTGTGTTTCCCGTGATTTCACCAATTTCGCTATAAGCGGACTTGATGTCCACAGAAACAAGATCAAGGGTTTCAGCCGAAATGCCCTCATAAGCATTGTTAAGGCTTTCCAGCGCCGATTTTAATGCTTCTTTGTGCCTTTCGTTTGTTATAATAACACTGCCTGCGGGCGTGCTGGAAATGTTGGCGAATTGCAAAATTTTTGCTTTAAGTTTGTCTGTTCCGCTTCCGCTTATGTTGCTGATTTCAATTTCATTTTCAAAATGCCTGTCGCATTTGTTTGTAAGGTCTGACTTGGTTTTAACAACAATATGCTTAGAGCCATTTATTTGATTAAAGATTTTTTCGTCTTCAACCGAAAACTCTCGGCTTGTGTCTATCAAAAATAAAATAATATCTGCCGAACCAATCAAATTTTTTGCCTTGTCTATGCCAATTTTTTCAACCTTGTCGTCTGTTTCTTGAATTCCCGCAGTGTCAATAAGGTTTATTTTAATATCGTCCAATAAAAATGTTCCTTCTATAATATCGCGAGTAGTTCCCGCAACATCGGTAACAATGGCGCGCTCCAACCCCAAAAGGTTATTAAGAAGGCTTGACTTACCAACATTCGGTTTTCCAACAATAAGCACATTTAAGCCCGACTTAATAAGCTTTCCCGTTTCGCTAGTAGAAAGCGTGTTTTTAATATCGTCAATAAGTTTTTTCAAACGCTGTTTAACGCTTGCTTTGGTGATGTATTCGATTGTTTCTTCCGGATAATCAAAAGACACCTCAATTTCCGCCAAAATATCCGTTAGCTCATTTTGAGCGTCAGAGGCAAGTTTTGATAAGTTTCCAGACAAAAGGCTAAACCCCGCTCTGATTTCCGCATCGCTTTCTGCATTAATCATGTCCATAATGCCTTCGGCTGCGGCAAGCGATAACTTACCGTTTAAAAATGCACGCTTAGAAAATTCGCCGTTTGTTGCAAGCCTTGCGCCAAAAGCAATACAAGCTTTTAAAACTCCGCTGGCAACCTGAACTCCGCCATGGCACTGAAATTCAACCATGTTCTCACCGGTATAAGATTTTGGCGACCTGAAAACCACACAAAAAGCCTGCTCATTAAAGTTTTGAGCATTGATAGTTCCGAGCGTTAGCATTCTGCTTGCAAAATTAGACGGATATTCTCCCGAAAGCGAAACAAAAATTTTGTCGGCAATATCAACAGAATTTTCTCCGCTCATTCTGACAATAGAAATTGCTCCCGAGCCCGTTCCGGTAGAAATTGCCACAATGGTATCTTGGTTTATGTTTTTCATATTAACAATTATAACACTTTTTTGTGTATTTTCAATAATTTTGCAACAAATTTGCCAAATATTTGCAGATGCTTTTTAAAATATGGGTATTGACGATGTTATTTTGGTGTGGTAAAATAAGACAAGAGGTTAGTTATGAAAATAAAAGAACCAATAGTATTTAAAAAAGCAAAAAATATAAAAGTCAGCATAAAGGGACCATATCGCACAAAAACCCAAACGGTAGCGGTTACAAAGATTCAAGAAGAGCTTAAAAAAAGAGAAGAGTTTGTTGACTTAAACAAAGAAGTTATTCCGTTTATAACAAAAGACCATGCATATATTTTAAAAAATTATATGTGCAATTATTCTAATGAAACTCAAAAGCAAATTGCAGAAAAAAACGGGCTGTCGGGACCATGGAATACCAAGAGAAAGATAGAAGTCATTTTTAAGGAAATCGACGATATTATCAAAAACAAAAAAAATCTTAATAAGTTTATAGAATATTGTGGTGGCAAAAAACAAATAGAAGACTTATTAACATTTTTTGATGACGAAGAGAGAGAAATTTTTGAAAAGATTTTGTTATCTCCGCACCCAAGGGCACAAATGGTTTTTTTGAAAAACAAGAAACTCGGACCTGATTATGCAAATTATATTGATAAAGCCAAGGGCAGAGTTTTGCAAAGAATAAAAAAGATTTTGGAAAACAAAAAAAGAAGTGAAGACTTTATAAAAGAAAATGGTGGCGAAGACTTTTTGATAAACGAGTTCGGCATGACTCTTTCAGACGAAAATTTTGAAGTTTTAACAATGTTTATGATGGACTATCATTATCCGAATATATTACAGGCAAGTTTGCAATATAAACATGCAGAAAATTATTTGACTATTCAAAAAGGCATCATTATGAAGCACTTAAAAGATTATAATAATAGAAAGAATGAGGTTGAAAAAATCATTGATCTTGCGGGTGGGGAAGAAAATTTGTTTAATAAACTGTATAGCAAACTTAGTGATGTTGACAAAATCATTTTTGAACAAACCGTTTTGGCTTATTATAAAACACCGCACAAAGAATTGGCACAAACGCTGGGATTAGATATCAAGACAGTTAGCAATAAGGCGAATTATATAAGAAAAAAACTTGATGGTCTAATAAGAAGAGTTAATTTGCAAAAAGAAAACTAAAAGGATAAAAAAGTGAAAAAAATTCAAAAATCAAAATTAAATCAGTCGCTTTATAATGGCAGTTATTTTAGAAGGATATCAACAAAAGCCAGACACAAAATGCAGTTAAATGCTTATAATGATATTTATACAAAACTTTTGCAAAGAGAGCCATTTGTTGATTTTGAAACTGAGGTTTTGCCAAATCTTTCTGAAAACTATGCATATATTTTTAAGAATTATATGATAGAACCAAATGGTGAGTATCAATATGACATTGCCGGCAAATTAGGCTATGGTGAACACGCTGGAACAATTTGCAGAGCAATTGAGGATATTTTTTGCAGAATAGACGATATTATAAGGCGAAAAAAAGAAATAAAAGAATATATCGAAAGTTATGGCGGAAAAGAAGTTTTTGAAGACTTGACTTTGTGTTTGTCACAAAAGGATTGGGAATATTTAAACGACTTGCAACTTTCAATAAATCCGACAGCATATGGAAAATTTCATGAAAAATATCCAACGCTTGGCGCTACGCAAACCAAGGAAAGACTTGAAGAAAAATTAAAATCAATAATAAAAAGAAAAGCCGATTGCGAAGAATTTATTCAAAATAACGGCGGTGAAGACTTTTTGGTTAATGAGTTCGGCATGACTCTTTCAGACGACCATTTTTATATTTTAACACATTTTATGATGGACTATCACTATATTAACGATACACAGGTGAGTTTGGATTTGGGAGTATCGCCAAACCATGTTTTATATGTAAAGAAAAGCATTTTGGAAAAACTTAAAATTTATAACGAAAGAAAAACTCAAATTAACAGCCTTATTGAGCAGGCAGGCGGTGCCCAAAAAGTGTTAAACGAATTTTATTTAAACCTAAATGATATTGATAAAACGATTTTTGAAGAAAGAGTGCTTGCATATTATCAAACCTCGTCGACCGAGCTTTCAAAAAGATTAATGGTAAGCAAAACTTTTGTTTGTGACCAAGAGTGCAGAATGATTAAAAGGCTTGAAGATATGGCAAGCGAAAAAAGCTTTAAATAAGTTATAGGAGTTTTTATGAAAAAAGTAAAAAAATCAAAACTCAATAGCTCGCTATATAATGGCAAATTTTCTTTGCTTATTGAAAATAACATTAAAGATTGCAGGCAATTTCAATCTTACAAAAAAATTGAGGAAGAACTAAAAAAACGAGAGCCGTATATAGATTTTGAAGCCGAAGTTTTGCCATATTTAAATAAAAAAAGAGAATATATTTTTAAAAATTATATAATTAAGCCTCGTGGGAAAACTCAGGAAGAAATTGCAGCCGAAGTTGGATTAACAATAAGCGGAGTTTGCAGGTCAATTAATTTTATTTTTATATTTATTGACGAATTGATAAACAAAAAGAAAAAAATAAGCGAGTTTGTGGAAAGTTTTGGCGGATATGACAGCCTTGAAGATTTGGCACTTTGCTTGACTGAAAAAGATCAAATTGTTTTGAGAGAAGTTGCACTTTCAATTGACCCAAATTCAAAAACAAAATTGTTTGAAAAATATTCTATAAAGATAAATGGTGAACCTTATAGAGTTTTGGAAAAAAACATAAATAAAATTGTTGAAAGAAAAAACAAATGTGAAAATTTTATAAAAAACAATGGTGGTGAAGACTTTTTGATTAATGAGTTTGGAATGACGCTTCCAGAAGACCAATTCAATATTTTGTTGATGTTTATTATGGATTATCATTATACAAACATTCATGAGGCCAGCAAAAGCATCGGTGGTGCACAAAATTATTTGCTCGTTACCATTAAATTGATATTAAATAAATTAGAAGATTATAAACACAAAAAAATCGAAGTCGAAAAAATACTTGAAGATGCCGGCGGAGAAGAAAGGGTTTATAAAGAGTTATACTCAAAATTAAATGAAAAACAAAAAATAATTTTTGAGCAAAGGTTTTTGGCATATCACAATGTTTCTAAAAAAGAAATTGCAAAAGAAATTAACGAAAATCAATATTATGTTCATTATGAATGTGGCAAAATCAAAAAGTATTTAGAAGAATTGAAAATAAGTTTTCAAAAATAAAAATATTTAAAGGAGAAGCAGATTGATGGCTAAAAAGTCAAACCTGAATAGTTTTTTAACAAGCAGTGATTATGACGAGTTAATTGAGCAAAATTCAAAAAACGAAACTCAATATTTGTCATACAAAAAAATTCAAGAAGAACTCAAAAAACGAGAACCCTATATTGACTTTGAAACCGAAGTCTTGCCAAACTTAAAGAGCGAGTGGGCTGATATTTTTATTAATAATATGATATTTCCAAACGGAGATTTAAAAAAACAAATAGCAAATAATATCGGTTATTCGATAAGTGGTGTCACCAAGGCAATAGGCTATATTTTAAAAACAATCGACAATTTGATTATCAGAAAAAAACAGGTGGCAAGTTTTATTGAATATTATGGCGGAATTGAAGAGTTAAACGATTATATGCAATGCTTGTCCGAAAAAGAGCAATATATTTTAAAAGAAGTGGTTTTGTCAATTGACCCTAATGCTTCACATAATTGCAAATTCAAATACAAAAATTATCATTTTAATAATATAAGATTTATTGTCAATAAACTTGATATTTTAAAAAAGCAAAAGCAAGATTATATTAATTTGCTTAACAATAATGGCGGTGAAGATTTTTTGATTAATGAATTCGGAGTAACTCTAAGAGATGATTATTTTGAAGTATTTGTAAAATATATTTTAGATTATCATTATGTTACACTGCCTATTGAAGACTACAATTATTATCAATTTATAAAAACATCAAAAAAAGCGATTTTAAAAGAATTGAGCAATTATCAAAATCGAAAAAAAGAAGTTGATGCTTTGATAGAGAGCGCGGGCGGAACAGAAAAAGTTTTGAAGGAAATTTATTTAAATTTAAATGAAAGCTATAAAAAGATTTTTGAAGAAAGAATTTTGGCATACAAGCAAACCACTAATGAAGAATTGGCAAAACAAATTGGTGTGTCTTCTGCAATAATTTCCAGAAAAGAAAGCAGATTAAGACAAATGCTAGACAAGCTTGTTTTGGAAAACACAAAAAACAATAATTAAGGAATAATTTATGAATAAACAAAAATCAAAAATAAACAAATTAATTATAGAGCATTCATATTTGCCCACGCTTAAAGATAAGAATAAAATAAGATGTTCGGAATATATTTTCACAGAATTAAAAAAACGAGAGCTGTATGTTGATTTTGAAACCGAGGTTTTGCCAAATCTTTCTGAAAAGCAAGCATTTATATTTTCGCATTACATGGTAGAAGATTATGGCTACACTCAAATAGGCTTAGCAAAAAAACTAAAATATAGCGAAGTCGACGGAATAATACCTAATGCTATTGATAATATTTTAAATAAAATAGACAAAATAATTAGATTAAAAAAAGAAAGAAAAATGTTTGTTGAAAAATACGGCGGAGAGCAAGCTCTTGAAGACATTGCACTTTGTTTGACTGATAACGACAGAAATGTATTAAATAATGTTATACTTTCAATAAATCCTATTGCTTATACAAAACAAATTGAAGAACGAGGGTACCATTTTAACAGAGAAAGTGTTATCAAAAATTTAGATGAAATTGTGCAAAGAAAAAAAGACTGTCAAAAGTTTATAAAAAAATATGGCGGTGAAGACTTTTTGATTTATGAATTCGGAAGCACGCTTGACGACGACGAATTTTTTATACTTTCACAAATATTGATGGATTATCACTACATCTCTCAGAACAATGCTTCAAAAGAGTATAGCGGTTACAGAAACTTTATCTTACTTGGCATCAGAGGCATAATGAAAAAGTTAAATGATTATTTGGCAAGAAAAAAAGAAGTTGATGCTTTGATAGAGCGTGCAGGCGGGGCAGAAAGGGTTTTAAGCGAAATATATTTAAATTTAAATAACTTTCAAAAAAAGATTTTTGAAGAAAGAATCTTGGCATACAAACAGACATCAAGAGAAGAAATAGGAAAAAAGTTTAATTTTTCTGACACAACAGTAAAGGTGCAAGAATTGAAACTTTTGCAAAAACTTGAAGATTTTGCGCAAAGTGGTTTAGAAGCCGAAAACAAAAATTAATCAGATGCAAAAAATATATTAATAAAAAAAATACCAAACATTTTTGTTTGGTATTTTTATTTTAATTAGTTAACATCGTCACGACTTTCTTTTATTGCTGGCTTGTCGGTTTTTGATTCTTTTATGCTGTCATCTTCAAAATAGTCTTTTGCTTCGTCATAATTTTTTGGCTTAACAATATTGCTTTTAAGTTTAACAACAACATAGCGGTTTGGTTCATTGCCATAGCTTTCTGTAATAACTTTGTCATGACCAGAAAGTGCAGAGTGAATTATTCTTCTTTCATAAGAATTCATTGCTTCAAACTTAAAGTCTTTGTGCTCTCTTATAACTTTGCCTGCTGTGCGTTTTGCAAGGTTGCAAAGTGTTGCTTCTCTTTTTTCGATATAATTGTTGCTGTCTACGGTAATTCTTTTATATTCTTCCCTTGGTTTGTTTTTATTATAAATTGCGTTGATTACAGTTTGAAATTCTTCAATAGATTCACCGTGTTTTCCGATAAACAACGCTGCGTCTGCCCCTGTAACATTAACAAAAAAGTCAGCCTCGCGTTCTTCAACAAAAGTGTTTAATTCTAGTCCCATAAGGCTAATAACTTTTTCAACCAATTCTTTAACCACGGCTTCTTCCTCGGAAGATGTGTTAAGAGAAATTCTAACTCTTGCTTTATTAAACAAACCTGCCTGTTCCAAAATTTCAATGCTTACTTCCTCGCGAGATACGCCAAGTTTGTAAAGTCCGATTTCAATGGCTTGTTCGGTTGTTTTTCCTTGTGTTTCAATACTTTTCATAAATTTACCCCTTCATTTGTCCTTTTCTTATTAAGCGGTTAGCCTCTTTTTCAAGATAAGCTTCGACTTCAAGTCTTTTCTTTTTTGTAAGTCGGTCAATAATAAGCGTGCTTATTTGACCTAAAATAATTGATGCAATATTACTTGTTACAATATATATACCAAAGCCTGCGCCTGTGGTAAGTGCAAACACAAGCATGATAATCGGCATAACAATCATCATAATTTTCATACTCATGCCCATACTTTTTTCGGTTGCTTTTGCAAGGTTGTTTGCCTTTTTGTTTTTAAGTCTGTTTTGAAGTTGAGATATCAGTTGTGACAAAAGAGTTACGCCTGCTGCAAGAATTGCGATTATGTAATAACCGTTAGCTGATCTTCCGGTAGTGGCAATAATGCTTGAAGAAATCAAATCGCATCTTTCTTTGTTAATATTGTTTACAACATATTGTTCATAAGTTGAACCGCCGTTTCTTGCAATGGAAATCAATCCATTATAATCAGGAAGCGGTCTGGTGGCGGCATCTGCCATCCAAATATTGTCAATCCAAAGCCAACTAGACTTAACATTGTTCCAAGTTTGAGTTGCTGCATTAAGAGCGTCGGCGGTTATTTTTTCACTTGCAAATATTGCTTTATATTTTTCATAAAACTCATTATGGTTTTTCCACTCGTCAGAATTTTTGTCATTCTCGGTGTTTTCGATATATGTTTTTGCTTCCGCAAATTTGTTTATAACATTAATAGCACTTTCGTGGTCTGTTATATCGTCGTTTTCGTCAAAGTTTACCATGCCGTCATAATAAGCATTGTTATAAGCGGCTTCAACCTGCTCATATTGGGTTATAGACTCATAGGCAGAAACCTTTCTGAGCGAGCTATAAAGTGTGAAGAAAATAACCATTGTTAAAATCATATTAACAAGCATAATAATGCAACCAATGCCCATGTTAAGCCCTTCGCGTTTATAAAGGGAATTTGTTTGAATTTTTATGGTGTTTTGGTCATTTCCATATTTTTTGTTGAGCTTGGCAATTTCGGGTGCACACTTTTTTTGCACAAGATTTTGCTTTTTGGTTGAATACTTTACCATAAAATCAAGTGGGGAAGTTACCACCTTAACCAGCAGTGTAAATAAAAGTATGGTCCAGCCAAAGTTTGCCACCCCGCCTTGAATCCAATTGATAATAATTGTCCAAAGGTCATGAGGTGCGGCAAGTGAGCTTGACAATAATGAAAGAATGTTCATGATTTCTCCTTACATAAAATTTTTATATCTTCGCTTTGGGTTAATAGGAACATCGTCTGTTCCGCCTTTTGCAAACGGATTGCATCTGCAAATCCTGCCAATTGTTAATCCCAAACCTTTAAAAAATCCCCACTCTGCAAAGCACCGGCTCGAATAAATTGAGCAAGTTGGCTTGAATTTGCAT
The DNA here is from genome assembly GCA_948787875.1 of uncultured Eubacteriales bacterium. Taxonomy (GTDB): domain Bacteria; phylum Bacillota; class Clostridia; order Christensenellales; family UBA1242; genus RGIG1681. The sequence goes on along the minus strand of CAQFKO010000006.1, from coordinate 16,118 downwards.
GAATGGGGAATAAATGGGGATATGCAAAATTTAAACAAGGCAACAAAAAACAGCGCGATATATTTTGGAATACTGATAATAACTTTAATTGCTTTTTTCATTTTCAAATAAACCTAATTTTTCAAGCAAAGTGATAAGTTCTGCTTGAAGGTCTGCAAATGTGACTGATAAAATATTATCTTTTGCAACTATAATAATGTTATAATTTTGTTTCAAATTTGGCAACTGTTTTTTAATGATTTCGCGAAGTCTTCGGCGTGCAAGGTTTCTTCTTGTTGCTTTTCCGACCTTTTTGGTAACACAAAAGCCCACTTTTATAAACTTTGTTTTAGAAGTTGAGGCATAAAGCGTCAGTGCGTTTCCGCTGGCTTTTTTGCCCGCTCTGTAAACATAGCTGTATTGATACCTTTTTTTAAGCCTGTTTTCTCGTTTAAGCATAGCAGCCTACTTTCTGATGAGTTCTTTGCGACCTTTGTTTCTGCGTCTTGCAAGTTGTCTTCTGCCGCCCTTTGTTCTCATCTTTTCTCTAAAACCATGAACTTTGTGTTTGTGGTTCTTTTTTGGTTGATAAGTTCTTTTCATAATATTCTCCTAAAAGTTTTGTTATTTGCCTTAAAAGCATTTTTGCTCTTAAAAAGCATAGTTACCGCCTTATTATATTAAAAATTAAGATTAATGTCAACCCTCTGGCAACAAAATTTATTGACATTATTTTGTTTATAAAAAAATCCCGCACAATTATTTGCAAAAGGGCAAAGTATTGTGCGGGGGATTGTTCTTATTTTAAATATTTATACAAAATTATTTTTTATCTTCAACTTTTTTGTTTGTTTTTGTTTCAGCCTTTGCTGGTTCGGCAGGCTTTTCTTTTACGCTTTCGGTATTTCTTATTCTTGTTTTAACAAGACAGCTGTTAATAAGCTTTTTTGATTTTGTTAAGCTTTGGTCAAAAATTACTGCCATAATAATTGTAACAAGCAAACAAGTTGAAATTTCCACAACCACAGCCGCAACGGTTGCGGTGGCAAGTTCAATCGGCATAAATGCCTTGAATGCAACTGACAAAAGCTCAATTACAAACATAGCGCCCAATGAATACAAAAAGATAGAGGTTGTTATAAAAGGCTTTGAAGTTTTCAGTCTGTATTTGTCGTCTTTTTGAACATTGTAAAACACCGAAACTGAAACAATGTTAACCAAAAATGCAATATATGCAAAAAGAAATATCAATCCGAAAACATTGTCATGAAGCCCAAATATATAATAGATATTGGTAAAAATATAAAACGCAACATAAAAGCAAATTCTTAGCCACTTAGGGAAGTCAACATTTTTTAGTTTGGTTATAAAGAATCCAAGAACATAAAGTGCCAAACAAACAAAAATCAAAACATAGGCAACAATATAGTTAAAGCCATCTCTGATATTAAGATTGACTGCTCCAAACAAATTAAGGGTAACAAGTATCAAATGCACTGCCGAAAACACTAAAACTGCAATCAGTGTTATGTTGCAGGCAAGGTCTTTTTTAAAACTATTCATAATAAAATCCTTATTCAACAATTCTTACAGGCAAAATCAAATACAAATAATCGTCACTTTCAGCCGAGCAAATAGTGCATGGGGCAATGCTTGAAGAGAAGTTAATTTTTATAAATTCGTCACTAATTGTGTGCATGCAGTCAGAAAGGTATCTTGCATTAAATGCAATAACAATATCTTTTCCTTCAAGCGAAATTGTGATATTTTCTGTTACATTACCAATGTTGGAAGCAGAGGTAAGTGTTAAAATTTTGTCGCGTATATCAAATTTAACAAGATTGTTTTTGTCCATTCTTGCAAGAAGGCTTGCTCTGTCTAAGCCGTCTTCAAGTTGAGCTTTACTAACAAGAATGGTTGTTGTTGAACTAGCTGGAATAACTTGCTTATAATTAATAAATTCGCCTTCAAGCAATCTTGTAATAATTTTTACAGAACCGCTCACAATGCTCATGTGGTTTTGGTCAAGCGAAAGTTCAATGTCGTCGTCATTGGCTTCAACAAGCTTAGAAATTTCACCAAGGCATCTTGCAGGAACAATAAAGCTCATTTTTGAAGCGGTGCAACTTGCAGAGGTTTTTACCATTGCAAGGCGATAGCCGTCAAGAGCAACAGCGGTAAGAGTTCCGTTTTCATATTCAAACAAACAGCCTTTAAGAATAGGTCTTGCGTCGTCAACAGCAACAGAAAAGATAGTTTTGTCTATAAGTTTTTTGAGATCACTGCTTTTAAGAGTGATTTTGTCACTTGCAGAGAGTTCTCTTATAATTGGAAACTCTTCAACGCTAAGGCATTGCAAAAAGCCTTCTGAATCGGTGTATTTGATTTTAATGGTGTTTTCTTTTGTAAGCGAAAGTTCGATTTGTTCATTAGACAATTTTTTTACAAAGTCAGCAAAAAACTTTCCCGGAGCAACCACATCTCCCGCAACTTTAACATCGGCAGGAATGGTTTTTTCAATAGAAATTTCAAGGTCTGTTGCAGAAAGTGTAAGGCTGTCTTCGCTTGCATGAAGCTTTATACCTTCTAAAATAGGGTTGGTGGTTCTTACAGCGGTGGCTCTTATTACCTTTAACACTGCGTCACTTAAATCTAATCCTTCACAAATAAGTTTCATAAAATAATATCTCCTTTATTTACCTTCAATCATTTGTTTGAGGTCGTTGATTTGAACTTCAAGTTTTTTGGATTTTTTCATATCTTCAAGCACTTTGGATTTTGCATAAATAACAGTAGCATGATTTTTTCCAAAAATATCGCCCACAGATTCAAGAGGCAAACTCATAAGTTCGGTAATCAAAAACATTGCAATTTGTCTTGCTTCGGCAATTTCTTTTGTTCTTCGTTTGCCAAGCATTTCTTCTTTTTTAATTCCATAGAATTTGCAAACAGTGTCAATAACTTTTGTTGCGTCAACGGTTTCTTCGTCTGCCTTTGCAATATTTTTCAGTGCCTCTCTTGCAGATTCAATGGTAACAATGTCTTCTTTCAAAAGGTTAGAATAAAACACTGTTCTTGACAAAAAGCCTTCCATTTCACGAATATTAGAGGTTGCGACCTCCGCAATATATTCAATAACCTCTCTTGAAACATTATAGCGTTCTATTTGTGCCTTTTTGCTGAGAATTGCAATTCTTGTTTCAATGTCTGGCACACCAATATCGGCAAGCATGCCCCATTCAAAGCGAGATCTTAATCTTTCTTCAAGAGGGTTAAGCTCTTTTGGCTGTTTGTCAGAGGTAATAACAATTTGCTTTCCGTTTTGATAAAGCTCATTAAAAAGGTTAAAAAATTGTTCTTGAACGGCAGGTTTTTTGATAAGAGCTTGAATATCGTCAATAATAAGCACATCTGCCTTGCTGTATACATCACGGAATTTTGCAGTAGAGTTGTTTTGAATGGCGGTTATTAAATCGTTTGTGAATTTATAGGTGGTTACATAAATAACATTAAGTTTTGGCTTGTGTTCAAACAAATAATTTCCGATAGCGTGCAAAAGGTGAGTTTTTCCAAGCCCCGAGCCACCGTAAATAAACAGCGGATTAATTTTTGTACTTGGTGCTTCCGCAACGGCCTTTGCGGCAGCCGAAGCAAACTGATTGCTTCCTCCCACAATAAAGTTGTCAAAGGTATATTTGGGATTAAAATAAAACTTGTCTTGTTCAATAGAATTGTCTGCTTCTGCTTTTTCAATAACCTCTGCCTTTGAAACAGGTTTAGAAGGTTTTTCTTCTTCTTGTTCTTCTTTAACCACAATTTCAAGATTTGTTATAGGTCTGTAAGCTCTGTGTGCAGCGTTAACAAGTTTTGTTTTGTTTTCTTTTCTAAGAAGGGTTTCGCGAATGGACCTTGTGTTTGCCGAAATAACCAAAATGTTATCTTTGATATCAACAATTTCAAGGTTTTTAAGCCAAACTTCATAAGTCAAAACAGAAAAATCTTTGGCAATTTCATCTAAAATATTTTGCCAAATATAACCAATGTCCATACTGCTTGTAGAGATAAAATCGCCGCCGTCCACAAAAACCTCCAAGTTAATAAATTAATGTATTATAATAATACAATCAATTGATTTAAAAATCAAGCATATTTTAAGCAAAAAAATCCAAAAACTAAATAAACAATTTTTGTTAGCGTAAGCAAAATCGAAGCTTTTTATTAGACAATTTTTGCTAATTTGGCTATAATTTAAAAGAGGAAGTTTATGTTTGTTAAAAATTTAAAGCTCAAAAATTTCAGAAACTACGAAGAAACCTTCGTGGAATTTTCGAGTGGCATAAACTTAATTTGTGGCGGAAACGGACAGGGCAAAACCAATTTGGTTGAGGCGCTTATGCTTTCCGCGCTCACAAAAAGCCCAAGAGCGCACAGCGACGACGACCTTGTTAAATTTAATGAAAAAGGCTTTTTTGTTGAAGCCGAGGTAGAAAGAAACTTTGGACTGTTAAAGGTAAAAACCATTTTAAATGAAAGCGGAAAGCACTTTTTTGTCAATCATAACGAAGTAAAAAAGGTGAGTGAGGTGTTCGGAAACTTGGTTGCGGTTTATTTTTCGCCCGACGATTTAAAGATTGTTAGCGAGTCACCTGCGGAGCGCCGTGAGTTTATGGACACAGATATCTCTCAGCTCTCAGGCAGTTATTACAGCTTGGTTCAAAGATATTCAAAAGTACTGTTTCAGCGAAACAAACTTTTAAAAACCGTTCATAACAAAGAAATACTGTCAGACCAAATTGATGTTTGGGACGAGCAGCTGGCCTTTCTTGCATCACTTATCATAAGAACAAGAAAAAACTTTATTTCAAAGATTTCAAAGCCGGCAAATCAAACAATGAAACATATTTCAAAAGATGCAGACGAACTGAAAATATCTTATGTGGGTGCAAAGGGTGAGTCGGCGGAAGAAATAAAATCAGAACTTTTAAAATCTTTAAAGTTTAATTTAGACAAAGATATGGAACTAGGCTACACCAGCATAGGTCCGCACAGAGATGACCTAAGGTTTGACCTTAACGGCGTTGACGCAAAAAATTTTGCAAGCCAAGGACAGCAACGAAGCATTGTGCTTGCACTCAAACTTGCGGAAATGCAAGTGTTTGAAGATGAGCTTGGCGAAAAGCCCGTGCTTGTTTTGGACGATGTGTTTAGTGAACTTGACTCGGCAAGGCAAAAAAAACTTTATCAAAAGTTTGAGGGCTGTCAGGTTTTGATGACGGGCACGGCATTTAAGTTTAAGCCGAATAACGATTATTTGGAAATAAAGGTTAAGGGCGCAAAAATAAAAACAAAACTTCAATTCAAAAAATCTGTGAGTGTTAAATTTAGTTAATAAAAAAATAAAACGGAGTGTTCCGTTTTATTTTTCTTTAAAGTTATTAATGTTTTCTAAGTCTTTGTCATTTTCAATATCTTTAAGCTTTTTGATTTTGTTAACAGGGGTTTTGTTTGTTATGGTTTTTGAAATGTTGCTTGTTATCAAAGAATTTCTTTCGTCTGGCGAAACGCCTTCTTTTTCTAAAATAGAATTAACGTCAAGGTCTTTAAACTTGGTTATTTTTGCCAGCTCTTGCTTAGCCTCTGCCGACAATGCAGATATTTTTTGATTTTGCAAAATTTGATTTGAAACATTGCTTAACTTGTTAATGGTTTTAAAATTAGCCAACTTTAATTTATTTTCAGGTTTTTTGTTTTGAGCTTTTTGTGCTTCTTTTTGCTTTTTAAAAGTTTCAAAATCAACAACCGCTTCGTCGCGTTTTTCAACCTTTTCTTCTTTTGCATTTAAATAGTCGTCATTGTTTGTGGTTGCGGAATAATTAACTTCCATACCAAAATTATTCAAACCATTAATATCAGCCGAAAAAGACATATTATAATCGGTGCTGTAATTTTGAGGAGGCGACATGAAAATTGGTTCGCTCATGTTCATTTCAAATTTGATTTCTTTGTCAAATTTAGGAGTTTCAAAGTTTGTTGTATTGGCAAAACCTGTTATGTTATATTCGGCGGAAATTTTGCTATTTTCCGCCTTTTTGCCGGATTTGCTTTCTTCTACAACAACGGCGTCAGAAAGGTTATGAGTGTCATTGTTTTTGTTGTCATATTTAATATTGTCACCCTCAGTTTTTTGTTCTGGCAAAACTTTGTCAAAATCTTGATATTCTGCTTTATTGTTGCCTTCACTCAAAGAATATTGCGTTTTATTGTTTGGGTCTGTAAAATCAAAACTGCCCATACCTGTTGGAACATCAATAATCATATCATAATTGGCACTATATTCATTCTCAATAGGTTTTAACTTTTCGCTCATTTCTAATGTGGTTTTTGCATTATGCTTATTTAGCATTTCGTTATATGTAGCTGCTTCTTGAAGATATTGTGATATATCCGCATTAACATAGCCTTTTGCAGTATATGTTGTTGAAATGGTTCCTTCTCCCGTCTTTTTGTCTGTATGACTCTCTTGAATAACGGTGGTTTCAAAGTCAGTTGGTTTTACTCTTGATTGATCATAATAAGCTTTATCAATAACAACATCATTGCTCTTTTCAACAACTTTTGTTTTTGGTTTTTTATTGGCTTTTCTTTTTTCAAGTTTCTCAAAAGCTTGTAATATAGTTTTTTTCGTTGACTCGTTAACAAATGTAAACTCTTTTGAGGTAGAATTAAATTGCACAGGTTTAAATGGACCTCTTTGAGGAGTCAGTTTTGCAAACTCAAAATTTATTCCAATAGGTCCTTCACTTGCAAGTGCCTCGTGATGAACAGGTTTGTCTTTTGATTCTGCTTCATTAAAATTCGTTTCATAGATTTCGTCGATAGACAAGTCATAACTTCCGCTTCCGACCTTTAAAGCTTTAAGCACGCCGTCTTTATCTTCTCCCAACATTCTTTTGTATCCAAGCGATTCTCTTATATCGTCAATAAACTGAATAGGGTCGTCAAGAATATCCATGATAGCGGCTTTTTGTTGTTTTTTAATTTTTTCAATTTCTTTTGCGGTTTTTCTGTTCATAAAATAGCCGTAATAAAATGAAGCCAAACATTCGGTCATTCCGCTGCTTCTTGAATTAAAAAGCATTGCATTTGTGGCTGTTCCCACAATGTTAATATTAGAAGGGGAAGAGTTTATTTCCGCATTGCTAAGCCCTTGCATCAAAAGTTGCTCTTTTATCAAATCTTTAAGCATGTTCATTTTGTCTTTTGGTGAAATGTTTGGGTTTTTAATAATGTTGTGAATTTCATTGTTAAAGGTAAAATAAAGGTTAAACTTTTCTCTTGGTTTGTTTTCGTCTTTAATTGGATCTTGTGAAACCTTTTTTTCAAGTTTGGATTTTTCTTTTTCGGGTTTTTTATATTTAAGGGCAGTTTGTTCCAAAAGGTCTATTGCACGGCCAAGCTTGCTTGTTTGCGAAACAGAAAGACTGTTTCCGTCTATTTTGACGGTAAAAAACTTAGCTTTTTCGGTGTCAAAGTCAGCTTCCGAAAGTCCTTTTTTAACAGCATCTTCAATAAGTCTTTTTTTAATGGTTTGTCTGCGTTCTTCGGCGGTCATTTCCGCAATCTTCTCACGCTCTTTTTTTTCGGGAAAGAGCTCCAAAAATTTGGCTTCTAACACTTTTTCCATTTTAGAAGATTTGCTATTTTCCATAATATGCCCCCTAGTTTTACTTATTTTATTATAACAATAAAAAAAGCATTAGTCTATAAAATGATTAAAACTTTTTTCAAAAAATATAAGTTTTATACAAAAAAATCAGCAATTTTGCTGGTTTTAGTTGTACTTTAATCATTTCTAAGCCCCGGAGGAAGCATATTGTTCAGCCCAAGTTCTTGCAAATACTTGATTTGTTCTTCGGGTGGCATATTTTCCAAATCGGCAATTCGCTCACCGGAACTTTTTTCCAAAAGTGCAGATTGCTCTTCATTGGAGAGCTGGTCATTCAAATTAATCTTACTTTTGAAATCCTTGTATTTTTTTGTTTAAAATTACTTTTTCATTGGCTTCCACAAATTCACCTCTGTTTATTTTTTTTAGCGATTATTTTATCTTGCAATTGGCTTTTTTATAAATCAAAATTTCCGAATTTGTTTTGGCAAAATTTTAAGGCTGCTTAATTTGATTTTTTATTATTTGATTATAATTTTTCAAAAATTAAGTATCAAATAATAATCTTATGTTTAAATTTATAATTCGACAATAATCAGCCCCATATAGATATATTTATTTATATAAATATAATATATATGGTGCAAAATTGCTTTGAGAATATTTCAAAAATTGGTATAATGTTTTTGTTAATAAATATTAAGGGGTTTATATGGAAGATATTTCAAAAGTAAAGGCTAACTATGGTGCAGAGCAAATAACGGTGCTTAAAGGTTTAGAGCCTGTTCGTAAGCGTCCGGGAATGTATATTGGTTCAACCGACACCTACGGCTTGCATCACTTGGTAAGTGAGATTGTTGATAACTCAATCGACGAAGCCTTGGCAGGATATTGCGATAAAATTATTGTGGAGTTAAACAAAGACGGTTCTTGCTCGGTAACAGACAACGGTCGTGGAATTCCAACGGGCATCAATCAAGAAGAGGGCAAAAGTGCGGTTGAATTGGTGCTTACAAAACTTCATGCAGGCGGAAAGTTCGGTGACGGCGGTTACAAAATTTCGGGCGGTCTTCACGGCGTTGGTTTGTCTTGTGTTAATGCTCTTTCCGAATGGTTAGAAGTTGAAGTAAAACAAAACGGAAATCTTTATAAGCAAGTTTATAACAGAGGAATTCCGCAAAAGGATTTGGCTGTTGTGGGAACTGCCGAAGACACGGGAACAAAGGTAACATTTTTGCCTGACGACACCATTTTTGAAACAGTCGAGTTTGAATATGAAAGAGTAAGAAAAAGACTCAGAGAACTTGCATTTTTAAACAGGGGAATAACAATTGTTGCGCAAGATCACAGAGCGGAAAAAGAAGAGGTTTTTCACTATGAAGGCGGAATTGTGGAGTTTGTGGAAGAAATGAACCAAGGCAAACAAACAATTCTTAAAAAACCGATTTATATCGAAAGCGTTTCAAAAAACCATGATGCAGAGCTTGAAGTTGCCTTTCAGTATAATGATGGCTATAACGAAATCATTCAAGGTTATGCCAACAATATTAACACTATCGAGGGCGGAACGCATATCGAGGGTTTTAAAAAGGCACTCTACAAAGTTGTAAACGATTACGGTCACAAATTAAAGGTTTTAAAAGACAGCGACAAACTTTCAAGCGAAGATGTAAGAGAGGGAATTACCGCAGTTGTAAGTGTTAAGCTTCGTGAACCACAGTTTGAGGGTCAAACCAAAACAAAGCTTGGCAACAGCTCTATTCAAACCACAGTTTATAACAGAGTGTGCGACTTGTTTGGTACTTATTTTGAAGAAAATCCAGAAGAGGCAAAAAGCCTTATCTTGCGATCAATCACTGCTCAAAAAGCCAGAGAAGCTGCCCAAGCCGCAAGAACAATGGCAAGAAGAAAGGGTGCATTAGAGAGTACCACACTTCCGGGCAAACTTGCAGACTGCACCGAAAAAGACCCAAAACTTTGTGAAATTTATATTGTTGAGGGTGACAGTGCGGGTGGAACGGCAAAACAGTGCCGTGACCGTCGTTTTCAGGCTATTTTGCCACTTAGGGGTAAGATTATTAATGTTGAAAAGGCAAGACTTAATCATGTGCTTGGCAACGAAGAAATAAAAGCCATGATAACAGCCTTTGGTGGCGGTGTGGGTCAAGAATTCGACCACACAAAACTCAGATACGACAAAATTATTTGTATGACTGATGCCGATGTAGACGGTGCGCATATCAGAATTTTGCTTTTAACATTCTTTTACAGATTTTTCCCGGGGCTTATTGAAAACGGTCATGTTTACAGTGCAATGCCACCACTTTATAAACTTCAAAAGGGAAAGCAAATAGTTTATTGTTACAGCGAGGCAGAAAAGGCACAAAAAGTTGAAGAAATGGGCAACAAGGGCTTGGATATTCAAAGATACAAAGGTCTTGGTGAAATGGACAAAGAACAGCTTTGGGACACAACCATGAACCCTGAGCACAGAGGACTTATTCAAATTCAAATTCAAGACGCCATTGAAGCAGACAAAATCTTTACACTTTTGATGGGTGATGCTCCCGAGCTTAGAAGAAAGTTTATTGAAGAAAACGCTAAGCTTGTTGATGACCTAGATGTCTAATTAAAATAAAAGAAAGGAAACAAATTATAATGAAGAAAAGAGATTATAGTTTAGAACATGAAAAAATTGTTGATAACACAACCATTCACCCCGTAGAAATAAATGATGAAATGAAAAAAAGCTTTATTGCTTATGCCATGGCGGTAAATGTTTCAAGGGCTATTCCCGATGTAAGAGATGGTCTTAAACCCGTTCATAGAAGAATTTTATATTCTATGAACGAAACAGGCATAACCAGCGACAAGCCACACAAAAAGTGTGCGAGAATCGTTGGTGATGTGCTTGGAAAATATCACCCACACGGCGACAGCTCAGTTTATATGGCACTTGTAAGGCTTGCACAAGACTTTGCAATCAGATGCCCACTTATTGAGGGGCACGGAAACTTCGGTTCGGTTGACGGCGATCCACCTGCGGCATACAGATACACAGAGGCAAGGCTTTCAAAGCTTGCTGACGAAATGCTCAGAGAAATCGACAAAGACACAGTTGATTTTTCTCCAAACTTTGACGCAACCTTAAAACAGCCAGATGTGCTTCCGGCAAGATTTCCAAACCTTTTGGTTAATGGTTCAGATGGTATTGCGGTCGGAATGGCAACAAACATTCCTCCACACAACCTTGGCGAAGTAATTGATGCAACTGTTGCGCTTCTTGACAATCCTGAAATAACCATAGAAGAAATCATGCAAATTTTGCCTGCTCCCGATTATCCTACGGGTGGCGTTATTATGGGAACGGAAGCATTAAGACAAGCGTATTTAACGGGCAAGGGCGGCGTTGTTATTCGCTCAAAAACCGAGATAGAAGAGCATGATGACGGAAAAACCAAGATTGTAGTCACGGAAATTCCTTATCAGGTAAATAAGTCGGAAATGATTAAACAAATTGCCGACATGGTCAAAAATAAGCGAATTGAGGGCATTGCTGATATAAGAGAAGAGTCAGACAGACACGGAATGCGAATTGTGTTTGATGTTAAGCGTGATTATAATGCGCAAGTTGTGTTAAACACACTTTATAAGCGCACACAGCTTCAATGCTCTTACGGCATCAACTTTTTGGCGCTTGTAGATGGTTATCCAAGAGTTTTGAATATTAAGCAAATTTTAGAGAACTATGTTGCTCACCAAAAAGATGTTATATATAGAAGAACTAAATATGATTTAGCAAAGGCTGAGGAAAGAGCGCATATTGTTGAGGGCTTGGTAGTTGCACTTGCAAATATTGACGAGGTTGTAAAAATTATCAAGGCGTCAAAAGACAGAGAAGATGCAACAAATTCACTTTGCAGTGCATTTATGTTGTCAACAGTTCAGGCGGGAGCAATTCTTGATATGAGGCTTCAAAGACTTACCAGCCTTGAAGTTGAAAAGCTGAACAATGAACTTGCAGCTTTAAGAAACACAATTCTAGAACTCAAAGGAATTCTTGCAAGTGAAGAAAAGATTAAAAACATTATAATTAAAGAGATGTCAGAAATAAAAGACAAGTTCGGCGACGAAAGAAAGGCAGAAATTGACTATACCACCTCAAAAGACATAAATATCGAGGATTTAATTGAAAAAGAAGATGTGGTTATTTCTATGACCCATTTTGGCTATATCAAGCGTATTCCTGTAAGTGAATATCGTCAGCAACATCGCGGAGGCATGGGTTCAAAGACTTTAAAGCCAAAAGAAGAAGACTTTGTTGAACACATGTTTATTTGTTCAACTCACGACACCTTGATGTTCTTCACAAACAAAGGAAAGGTTTATACATTAAAGGGCTATGAAATTCCTGAGGAAAGCAAAAATTCAAGAGGCAGAAACCTTGTAAATTTGCTTTTGTTAGAAAAACAAGAAGCCGTTCAAACCGTGCTTCCAAAACTCAGCGATCATGGCGGATATTTAATGATGGCAACAAAGGGCGGACTTATCAAAAAGACAGCGGCTAGCGAGTTTGAAAGCATAAGAAAATCAGGAAAGATTGCAATTGCACTGTCAGACGGCGACGAACTTATTTCGGTAAACTATACCAGCGGAAAAGATTCGGTTATGATAGCCAGCAGAGAAGGCAAGTGCATAAGGTTTAGCGAAAACGATGTAAGACCACTTGGAAGAGATACAATGGGTGTTGGAGCAATAGAGCTTGACGATAGCGACAGAGTTGTGGACATGATGATTTGTAAAGAAGGTTCAGACATTTTAACGGTAACCGAAAATGGTTTCGGAAAACGCACCTCGTTAGACGAATATAAGGTTCAAAAAAGAAAAGGCAAGGGAATAAAGGCAGGCGTGTTTAACGAAAAAACGGGCAGACTTGTGGGAATGAAGCAAGTTACCGAAGACAATGATGTTATGCTTATTGCAGATAACGGCGTAATAATAAGAACCTCGGCAGCAAGCATTTCAAAAATCACTCGTGATACAATGGGCGTAACAATAATGAAATTACAAGAAGGCTCAACAGTGTCATGTGTTGCCATTGCAGACACCATTGCAGAGGATATCACAGGAAAGCTAGACGAAGAGCCAATTGTTATAGACGAGCCAATCACAGAAAGTGAAGAATAAGCTTAACGCTTTTTGAAACTTTAATAAAATTATCTAAAAAAAATTATAAGACAGAGTTAAAGTAAAAAACTCTGTCTTTTTTTTTGCTAAAAAATAACAATGGCTTTTTTAGTGAACTTATTACTTATAATAAAAATTAAGGCTTAAACACTAACAAAAATAATATACTCCACTAAGAATAAATAATATTAAACATAATAAAAAATCAAATTTAGAAGTCAAAAATATCTTAAAATAAAGACTTAGCTCTCCCATAAGAAAAATAATTATAAGCATAACAAAAAACAAAACTACACCAACAAAGCACCTTAAATTAACCAACAAAAAAACTTAATTTAATACAGTGGCTCACTTGATAGGGAAGTTGGCACAAACACAGTTTGTGACTGAGAGGTAAAAAAACACTAAAAGTTAAATAAACTGAAAATTCAATAAACTTAAAAGCAAACCAAATTAAAAATTTTCAGATCAACTTATGCATTGCAATTAGCACAATTCATTGCAACTTATAAAAATTATAATTAAAACAAAATATCAAATTATCAAAAATAATTTTTGAAAGAAAAAAAGACAGGGTTTTGCCTGTCTTTTTATTTTAATTCAAAGTGATTATTCAACTGCCAAAATGTCTGCCAAAATCTTTTTAAGCATTTCGTTGTCTTTTTCTTTTTGAATATCGCTAATTGAAACCTTTTGAGTTTGAGGTTCAAATTCACTTACAGAATTTATAGCTTCGTTAAGAGCCATAAGTTGTGAATAAAACTTTTGGTCTTTTTGCAAAATTTCTGTAAACTTTTCCCAACCTGCTGTCCAATCATTAGGGATTTCCTTTTCAATTCTGTCCAAAAACTTGTCAGGGTCGTCCGGCAACAAGTCAGCAGTTTGAGCCAAAGCCTCTGCGTCTTTAAAAATTTTTACATCTTCTTCAGAAAGCCCAAACTCAGCAATTTCTTGTTCAGAAAATGTGTTAAATTCATTTAAATCAAGATTAATATTTTCCATAAAAATTCTCCTTTTTTTATCCTAGTTTGGGTTATTCAGCGCCTTTTTCTTTTCCAGCTGCTTCATTCTTCTTTTCTTCAAGTTTTTGTTTAATGATTTCTTCTGTTGCTTCATCGGCATTTTCAATTCCAATTTGTTTCAAGAAGTCTTCATAGGTCTTTTTTGCACCTTTGTAAATACTATCATTTTCTAAACTATTATTATACATTTTTTTGTTGTCGTCATTTTCAAAGAACTTTTCTTTCGATTTAGCTTTTTCTAAATAATTATCGTAAGCTTCTATAAATTTTTCTTCAGCATCAGTTTTGGTTGTTTTTCCTTTGCATTCATTATAATAGGTTTCTATTTGTTCTTGAGAAACACTAATATCAATTCCACCGATTTGGATTTTACCAAGTTTAAATCCACCACTTTTTTCGGCATTCCAAGCATTTTTAATAGTCTTTGCAATATCATTTTGTTTATTAGTTAACTTTTCAATTACTTTCAAAGTTTTAAGGCTAAGATAAGATTCTTTAAATTGCTTTTGATCATTTTCAGTTAATGGTTTCTTTGGGTCGGCTCTATAATCTTGAACTTTTGCTAATGTATCTTTAAATGTTTTAAAAGTTTTAATTACTTCTTCCTTTTTTTCTCCATAAAGTTCAGCGATTGATGTTATTTGATCTTCTTCTAGGTTAATTCCTGTATGAAAATTATCAAGTATTTTATTTAATTCTGAATAATTTTCTATTGTATCACTTATTTTATTATCGCGGTTTTTATAAGCAGCTTCAATTGAAATATAAGTGCCATCAGGTTTTTTTGCTCCATCATTTTCAATAGTCTGTAATGACTTTAATATTTGCTCAGAGATTTTGTGATATTTTATATAGTCTTCATTACCCGAAACTTGTGCGTTTGCAAGAGCCTCCTTCATCTTATCACGTGCTTCAGTAATTTTGCTTTGTGAATAAATGTTAATTCCTCTACCCTTTAATTTAGTAGCAACTTTAGACGTAAAGAATTTATTTTCAAAAGCTTCTTTTGCCTTTTCATAATTTTCTTTTGCGGCAGTTATTTGCTCTTTAGTTGGCAAACCAATGTTTGCTTCTTTTTCTGAAGATGTTGCCACGTTCCCTTTCTCTTCTTCTTTTTCAAGGTGTAAAGCTTGACGTCTTTTTGGTAATTCATTTTCTAAACTATTTTTCAAATATGCTCTTTGGGTTGGGGAAAGGGTAACGCCGTTAACCGTTTGACCGGCAGCAAGATTAGTCAAAACTTTTTTGATTTCAGGGTGGTCAATAATATAGTCAAGTTCGTTATTTTCCAAAGATTTTTCTGCAAGGGCTTTTCCGAATTTAAGAGATTCAGAAGAGTTTTCCAGATTTTCGTTTATATCTCTGCTAAAATCGTCTTTGTCGCGCATAATTTGACTCTTGCGCTCGGTTCCTCTTTGCCAAGCTCTTCTAACCTTTGGTGCGTTTGCCAAAATTGCGGTAAGCGCAGCAGTAGAAAGTGCAGCAGTAAAGAATCCGGCGATTGCAGGATTATTTTGGAAGAAGCTTTTTAATGCTTCGCTCAAAAGTTTTGCAATTCCACGCTCGTTTCCAAGAAGTTTTGTTATTCCGCGGGTTGCAGACTCTGCGGCAAGCAAAGCGGTTGTTGAACAGCCG
Source organism: uncultured Eubacteriales bacterium (assembly GCA_948787875.1). Taxonomy (GTDB): domain Bacteria; phylum Bacillota; class Clostridia; order Christensenellales; family UBA1242; genus RGIG1681. Next base: position 629 of record CAQFKO010000006.1, on the reverse strand, counting down.
ACGCCAATAATAAAGCCTCTGCGGTTTTCAATTCTGTCCATAAGATTATAGCCTGCAATTTTAGGGTCTTTTACCCCTGCTTTTGCAAGTGTCAAAGTCTTTTTGTATGAAGCGTGAAGTTCCGGATTTTTTGGCTTGTTTTTGTTGTAATAGTTTAAAAGTTTTCTTCTTGCTTCAACAAATTTTCTTCTGGTTTCCAATCTTTTTTGATATCTGATGGAGTTTTCTTGACCATCTTCTTCAAGCTTTGTAATAATATCATCAAGTTTGTCAAGAGCTGTATCAAGGTCTTTGATAGTAAAATTATTGATACTTGTTTTTGTTGTTCCGTTGGCGGTTAATTGATCTGCCATTAGTTTTCTCCTTTATGTTTAATTTAATTTGCATAATTAAACTAGTAATCATATTATAACCGCTTAACAATAATTAAGTCAATAGATTTAAAAATAAACTGAAAGTTTTTGAATAATTTTAAGCCTTATTTGGCGTAAAATTGGGCATTTTTGGTGCAAATTAGAAATTTTTAATAAACCACTCAAAATTTTGAAACAAAAAAGCGAAAAAGCTGTTTTTGCCTTTTCGCATAAGTGTTTGTTAAAAAGATCGGAAGAGCGTCGTGTAGGGAAAGA